>JAQCEY010000004.1 GCA_027620075.1 Pseudomonadota bacterium
CAAGGGTATGGCTGTTCGCCATTTAAAGAGGTACGTGAGCTGGGTTTAGAACGTCGTGAGACAGTTCGGTCCCTATCTGCCGTGGGCGTCAGGAACATTGAAAGGATCTGCCTTTAGTACGAGAGGACCGAGGTGGACATACCTCTGGTGTACCAGTTGTTCCGCCAGGAGCATCGCTGGGTAGCTAAGTATGGAAGGGATAACCGCTGAAAGCATCTAAGCGGGAAACCCACCTTAAGATAAGTGTTCCCTATCAGAGCCGTGGAAGACCACCACGTTGATAGGCCGGGTGTGGAAGTGTGGTAACACATGAAGCTAACCGGTACTAATAGCTCGATTGATTTACATAAGTTGTTTTTTCGCATGTCGTATATAGTGTTAAGCTTGTATAGACTGTCTAAAACTCTTACAAATCCCCACAAATAACCGTTAAAACCTATTCACTTTTCTAAGTATACAAAAGCTTGTTTACTTAGTCTGGTAGCAATAGCAAGTGTGAACCACCTGTTCCCATCTCGAACACAGAAGTGAAACCGCTTAGCGCCGATGGTACTGCATCTTAAGATGTGGAAGAGTAGGACACTGCCAGGCTTAGTAAGCAAGCTTTTTACTTTTTGTAAATGTCTCCTTTCGCTATGCTCAATTGAGACGTGGCTTCGCCAGCTCATGGCTGGCATTATTTTAATTCTCTCTCTCTCCGCTTTGCCTTTGGCAAATGCTCAAATAGAGTGCCACTTCGTGGACTCACGGCTGTATTCATTCAATTCTAATGTCATTCGACGGCTTGACCGGCGAATCTAATATTATATTGTGAAAGTTTGTGGATTCACCGATTAAATCGGCGAATGACAATTTAACAATGATAATGATTTCTTAGTCTGAAAAAAGGTATTTGCTAAAAACTTGTAGGACTGCGTATTACACAGTCCTACGTGATGAAGTTTATTGCATGTTGCATGCAGTATTATAGTTTTGTCGAATATCTGTTTCTATATCAAGTCTTTGTTGTTTATAACCGTTTACTAACATTACAGCTACATGAGTCGATCCATTTTTTTTAATGCATTGCCATTGTTGGTGGTTTTGGATTTCAAGGTTTAGACGACGGTTTAAGTTGTCAGTTTCACCAATATAAATTGGTGTGTTATTGTTATTAATAAAACAATAAACTCCGCTTACGTTGTTGAACTGAGTGCCAATTGGATAAACTTCCATTACGTATTTTGTCATACTAATGCCAGTTGCGGTTACAGTTTTTACTTGTGTTTTAGATAGCATATTTTCCTCTTAAATTTGAGTTGTTAAAAAATTAACCAATCTTAAATAAGATTAGCGTTGCTAATTGAGTAAAACATGCTAAAAAGAAGTTATCTACGCTGCTTTTTTGAGTTTTACTCAATTAGCGGTTTGCCAAGGGGTCTATGACCTCTTGGCAAAAATTAAAAATACTAACACCTTTTCAGTATTTCGTATCTCCGCTCAGTACGTTATCATTATATTTGTAACTTTTCCACAATAAAAATGCACATTTTGTGTAAAAAAAACCTTGACCATACTAGATATTGTTTTTTGTTAGGGTGTTACTGACTATTATTATTTCCTCAGATTACCGCCTTTGCGGGAATGACGAAAGGGAGTGATTACCGGAAGAAATGCAGAAAACGTCATACTATGGCTTGACCATAGTATCCAAGAGAATTTTAATAAGTATGTGCTTAAGTACATTCATGTTATTTTGCTTGGATTCCAAATCAAGTTTGGAATGACGATATAGTAAACTTGTCATGCTGAATTTATTTCAGCATCTCATAATAACAATAGTAGACCCTGAAACGAGTTCAGGGTGACTAAAAAATGACCACCGTCTACTAATACTCAACCCTATCCAACTTCTTAGCCCACTCGGTAAAAGCTTTTTGGGCATCGTCACGCATAATTTGAAATGCGGGTATGGCTCGCTTATTAGTGGGTAGGGGTATTTGCTCATAAATATGACTATCGTCAAAGCCTATATTTTTTGCGTCATCTTTTGTGTTGGCAAAATATATTTTGTCAATTCTTGCCCAATAAATTGCCGATAAACACATGGGGCAAGGCTCGCATGAAGTGTATATCTCGCACCCCTTTAGACTGAAATCCCTCAGTTTTTCACAAGCATTACGTATTGCGGTAACTTCAGCATGAGCCGTCGGGTCGTTAGAGGACGTGACCTGATTCCAACCTTCGGCAATTATCTGTCCGTCTTTAACAATTACAGCACCAAATGGCCATCCTGCATTATGACGCATCATTTCAATAGAAAGTTCAATAGAACGCTGCATGAATTTATTTTTCATAAGTGACCTTATATTAAATAATAACTTTTACTGATTATAAAACTCGTAAGATGCAAGAAGGATTGCGGTGGCGTTTCCTAAGAAGAAAGAATAGTAGGTAAAACGTATCCAGAAGAACTTATGCCTAAGCACGTTTCTGCTGATGTCATAAATATCCTTTAAGCAAGCCTCGGTTAGAAGGCTAACGTCATTTACTACGGGTCTTATTTTCTCAAGATACTCGTCTTCCGACATTGCCCAGATATCACCCCAGTGCAGTAAATTTGAGCGATTAGGTTTATGGTCTTTTATTTTTTTCATGTTGCGTGAACGGGGATATATGGCAACAATCGAAAAAAACATCGTCCACATAGCCGTAAAAATAACCCCTATAGCTCCAAGGAGAAATTGTTCCTTTTGTATCCATGAAAGACCTATCGGAATTGTAATAGAATTAATAACAAGCATAACCTGTGCCTTCTGGTCAATCAGCCTTATGGCATTATTTAGCTTGTTAACAGTCGAGCTTAAAATCTGCCCGCGGGCAAGCCCCTCCCACCGCTTTTGGTTGGGGAAGTCTTCATTTGGCTCGCTTGTGGTTAAATCTTTCGTTTCCATATCATTTTTGTTAATAAACCCATCTTATTTAAGCTACAAGTAAAATAATATATTTATGATATATCATAAATAGGTAATTGGAATTGCAAATTGTTAGAGATTTTTTAAATGGTTGGTGATAAGATTTATATTCTTATTAATTATTAAAAAATATAAGTTATATATTAATGATAAGTAAATTATATAATGGGTTGTCTTTCAGGCTACAGTGTGTGGCAATGTTTCTTTCATTAGTGGGGGTTGGTTTCGGCTTAAAAAGCTACCTGCATATCAAGGAAGTATTAGGTGAAGAACAAAGCCAGACATTCTGGAATGACTTTATACTACAAATCGGTATGGCCATTCTGGCGAACGCCATAGTAACCTTAATTATCTATAAAATAGCTACCCAGCCTATAAAAAAACTGGGAACGGTAATGCGTGAGCTGACTGAAGGCAAGCTCGATGTTGAAGTGCCTTACGTAAAGTCAGGAACTGAAATAGGCGGTATGGCAAGAAAGGTAGAAGTGTTTAAACAAAATGCTATAGATAAACAAAATCTTGAAGAAGAACAAAAAATCAAAGATGCAAAAGCAGAAGAAGAAAAACGCAGGACAATGTATGAACTTGCTAATTCATTTGAACAAAAAGTCCAAACAATAATAGGTCAGGTATCTAACTCAGCACAAAACGTATGCAAAACCGCCGAGTCGCTTGTCAACTTGATGACAAATATGAAGAACAATACCGACCGCGCTGAAGATGAGTCGGGTAAGTCAATGAGTAAAATTGAAAGTGTGGCAGCCGCTGCGGAACAAATGTCAGTATCAATAAAAGATATCTCAAAACAAGTAGGAAATTCTAATGAGGTAGTTAATCAGGCTGTAGCAAAAACGGTGGAAACCGATCATTCAACTAATGTGCTGGTAGATGTTTCTTCCGAAATAGGTGAAGTTACTAAAGTTATCCATGATATCGCAGAACAAATAAACCTTCTGGCACTAAACGCAACTATCGAGTCCGCAAGAGCCGGTGAAGCAGGAAGAGGATTTTCCGTTGTAGCAAATGAAGTAAAAAACCTCGCCGAACAAACAAGTAAAGCAACAGATGAAATAGGTAAAAAAATTAGAAATACTCAAGACGTATCAGGTGGCGTTGCATCATCGTTATCAAAAATAAAAGAACTAATTTTAAATGTTAATAATTTTACAACCACTATTGCAAGTTCCATAGAGCAACAAAGTGCAACTACTTCTGAAATTGCGACAAGTATGTCGGTTGCCGCAGATAGTTCAAGGATGATACTTGAAAATTTACGTAATGTTTCATCAAATGCAGTTGAAGCAACACAAGGAGCTGCAAACGTTCTTGATGCTGCAAATAATCTCGCACGACAGGGAGAGGACCTGCAACTACAGGTGCAGGAATTCATTACCGGTCTGAAAAACTAACATTCAAGTTTCAATACCATAATATTAAATATATTGAAAAATAATCATTACCGGTTTATTAAAAGTAATGCGATAAAATCGTATCATGATGGTTTTGCGAGGTGTTTTTATGGTTTATAAAGAAGAAGATAAAGTATATTGCAATAGCACGCTTCCGGACGGTTTGTATAGTTTTTTCGGTGATGTAGTGACAACGATTTCTGAAAGCTATAATAGTAATAATAGCACGATGCCAAATAGCAACAGCGAAATTTCCCTAAGTAAAATTAGCCATACTCCGCTCGGACAAGAAGCGTATGTACAAAATGCAGTTGAAGGAAAAATAATTATAGGAGTAGATGAAGCCTTAGCACAAAAGGCATGGGAAGATAAATGTATTCAAAGCCTGTTTGAAAGCGGGCGTGCAAATTCGGCAGGAATAGCGGTCGGAAGTAATAAAGGTAGTAGCTATATGTCTTATGCAGAAAAAAATTATTTTGGAGGAACTCCTTATTCTTATAGCGTCGGGTATTCCTCTGCAACGGAAGAAACATTAAAAACAGACCGAGAAAATATTGAAAGATACTTTCAAAATCATCATTCTTTCGAAGAAAATTACCTAAAGAAAATAGAGTATGAAAGTCTACCGCAAGAAAAAACATTATTTTGGAAACAGCGTGTGCAACGTATCCACGACTATGAAGATAAGTCGTGGGAGCAAAGATTAAACGACGGAGGAGTGAAAAAATCGGATAGCTTTGTCAGGTTTTGTTAAAATAAAACGAGTTGCATAATTTAACGATTACTTTTCCCGCAATTTCATAAAAAGCACTAAAGAGGTGAGGCAAAGAGTTACGGAATTTGCCAGAATAACAGGTAAGCTGTCAATCATAAAGCCGTATATCAGCCACATGGATACGCCGACTGTAAATAGTACATACATACTTAAAGAAAGATCCCGCGTGTTTTTGGTTTTGAATATCTTTATAACCTGAGGGACGAAACTGCCCGTAGTGCAAGTGGCGGCGATAATGCCTATTAAGTCTTCCAATGTGTTACCTGTATCTATAATGTTTTCATAAAATTATATAGCAAAATAATTCTTTTTAAATCATAAAAATTACCATCACTTTTCTAGTCTACTGGTTTTGTAGTTATGTCGTTGTTTTTTTATAAGTTTATTATGTTGAAAAGTTTATTTTTAAGTGATATTGTCGTCACCTTAAAGTTGATAAACATAAATAGATGTGTAAGAAACAAAATGACTAAACCTAACCATAATAACTCAAGTGTCAGTAAAATAGCCTCAAGTGGGGCTTTTAAGTTTTCGGAACTTTTTGAAGAGTTCAAGAAGTGTAATGAAGAATATAAAAATGACGAGGGTAAACAAAGTTACTGTGCCTTTATAGCAAGGCGGGCAGAGGAAAATAACCCAAAAAGCCACCATACCGATGAGTGGGCGAATAAGACACTCGAAGATGCCGGACATGGACGGTATAACGGTAAATAATCCTTTATAACTTGCAAAATGACCGATTCTTTACTATTAGTCATAGCATAATGAAAATTAAGGATATCTAATGGAAAAAGAAGTTGTAATAGTTGAGGCTCTAAGAACGCCGATAGGTAATTTCAGCGGTGGGCTGGCGACCGTTCCTGCCAGTAAATTAGGCGAAGAAGTAATAAGGAAGATAATTGAAAAGTCAGCTATAAATGCCGCCGATGTTTCGGAAGTGATAATGGGGCAGATATTAACGGCGGCATGCGGACAAAACCCCGCCCGTCAGGCGGCTATAAATGCCGGTTTGCCGCAAGAAGTTCCTGCATGGACTATAAATCAGGTATGTGGCTCAGGCTTGCGTACGGTTGCTTTAGCCGCTCAGGCAATCAGAGCCGGTGATGCCCAAATAGTTATAGCAGGCGGTCAGGAAAATATGAGCCTTTCTCCACATGCAAGTTATTTACGCAGCGGCATAAAAATGGGTGATGCTACTTTTACCGATACCATGATAAAAGACGGCTTATGGGACATATTCAATGATTACCATATGGGGCAAACCGCCGAAAATATCGCTGAACAAATGAATATAGGTCGAGAAGAACAGGATAAATTTGCCGCTAATTCTCAAAACAAAGCCGAGCGGGCGATAGCTGGCGGTAAGTTCGGTGATGAGATAATCCCTATTACTGTACCTAATCGTAAGGGGGATATTATAGTTGATAAAGATGAATTCCCAAGAAGCGGAGTTACTGCCGAATCATTGGGCGGATTAAGACCGGCTTTTAAAAAAGACGGAACCGTTACGGCGGGGAACGCCTCAGGGATAAATGACGGTGCGGCAGCCGTTTTAGTTATGAGCAAAGAAGAGGCACAAAAACGTGGACTTAAAGTTCTGGCTACTATAAACTCATTTGCATCGGTGGGAGTTGACCCTAAAATAATGGGAACAGGTCCTATACCGGCTTCAAAAGCTGCTCTAAAAAAAGCCGGCTGGTCTGTTGATGAGCTTGACCTTATTGAGGCGAATGAGGCCTTTGCGGCTCAGGCTATTTGTGTGAATAAACAAATGGGGTGGGACGAAAGTAAGGTAAACGTTAATGGCGGTGCCATTGCCCTTGGTCACCCTATAGGTGCATCAGGTACTAGAATTCTTGTAACTTTGTTGCATGAGATGAAAAGAGCCGATGCAAAAAAAGGTTTGGCTACATTATGTGTTGGTGGCGGTATGGGTGTTGCTATGTGCTTACAACGAGATTAAGCTAAGAATCAAAAGGAGAAAATTCACATGTCAAAATTAGCCGTAGTTACAGGTGGAACAAGAGGTATCGGTGCTGCTATATCAAAGCGTTTAAAGAAAAAAGGCTATATGGTTGCAGCTACCTATGCACATAATGACAATATCGCTAAAGAATTTGAGGCTGAAAATGATATAAAAGTCTATAAATTCGACGTAGCTAATCTTGAAGAATGTGAAAAAGCTATAGCACGGATAGCTAACGATTTCGAAACAAGCCCTGCCATACTTGTAAATAATGCAGGTATTACAAGCGATAGCACTTTACATAAAATGACTTCCGAGCAATGGAGCAAGGTTATATCTACAAACCTTGATTCATGTTTTAATATGTGTAAATGCGTTATACCTCAAATGAGGGAAAAAGGTTATGGGCGTATCGTTAACATAAGCTCTATTAACGCACTTGCGGGGCAGTTCGGTCAGACGAACTATTCTGCGGCAAAAGCGGGCATTATCGGATTTTCAAAAGCCCTTGCCCGTGAAAGTGCGGCAAAAGGTATCACCGTAAATGTAGTTGCACCCGGATATATCAAAACAGATATGACCGATGCCGTACCTGTAAATGTTATGGATACCATAATATCTCAAATTCCCGTAAGGCGTTTGGGGAAGGTAAATGAAATTGCCCGTGCAGTTGAGTTCCTTGTCGATGATGATGCCGGCTTTATCACAGGTGAAACGCTGTCTGTAAATGGCGGTCAGCACATGGAATAACTTATTGTTAATTATTGTTTTTTAAATAGGCGGGTTATCTCGCCTTTTTTTATGACTCTTAATTTGACATTATATACTATAATTTTTTAACAAAAAGAATTTGATTTTTCCACCATTGTAGATTAGTAGTTTGCGTTGTTTGTAACAGCTAAATAGGAGTGAAGAAATGACAGCGAATTATCCGTTAAAAAGAGTTAAAAAAATATCTCCGGAAGAATTTAAAAAATATAATGCCGAGTCTGAAACAGAAGGGCTATCAAAAAATGATAGTTCTGATTCAATTACAAGCGTTAGTAGTTGGGTGGATAAATTAAACATTTCTGAAAATAAGTCGAACGGCTTTGAAGAAAGGTTGAAAAACAACCCGTCGCAAGTTGGTCTTGCGATTTAGTATGGTATGCCCATAAGTTTGCAAATATAAAAAATTAAGCTGCCTGCTCTTCTTCGTTTTTCTTTTCCAGAGCTTCCCTTGCCTTTGGTGAAAGCTGGATATTCAACTCCCTTAAGTGTTTTACATCTGCGGGGGCAGGGGCGTTCATTAGTAAATCCTCAGCCTTCTGGTTCATAGGGAAGGCGATTACCTCACGGATATTAGGCTCGTTAGCAAGTAACATAACTATACGGTCGATACCCGGAGCTATACCGCCATGCGGAGGGCAACCGAACTTGAAAGCACGAATCATACCGCCGAATTTTTCATCAACTACATTATTGCTGTAACCGCAAATCTCAAACGCCTTGTACATTAATTCGGGTTTGTGATTACGTATAGCACCCGATGAAAGTTCTATACCGTTACATACAATGTCATATTGCCATGCGTTTATTGCAAGTAGTTCTTCATTGGTTTTAGCGTTTTCAATAGCCTCAATACCACCTTGCGGCATAGAGAACGGGTTATGGCTGAACTCAATCTTGTTGTTTTCCTCGTCCCACTCAAAATAAGGGAAATCTACTATCCAGCAGAATTTGAATTCGTCATCATTTATCAGCCCCAATTCCTGACCCAAATTAGTCCTGACCAAGCCTGCTATACGTGCCGCTTCATCTTTTGCGCCGCTTGAAAAGAATACCGAATCACCGGCTTTTAAGTTGGCTTTTTCTTTTAATTTTGCCATACGCTCTTCATCTAAGAACTTAGCTATAGGACCTTTGCCGTTGCCGTCTGCGTCAATTATTATATAAGCAAGACCTGCCGCACCGTTTTCCTGTGCGAAAGCTATTCTTTTATCAAAGAAAGAGCGAGGCTGCTCGGAAGTGGAAGGAGCGGGTATAGCTCTGATTACGCCGCCTGTGCCTATTATCTTATTAAATATCGAAAATCCCGAACCGTCGAATACTTCCGTAACATCTGCAATTTCAATAGGGTTACGCAGGTCGGGCTTATCATTACCGTATTTAAGCATCGACTGTGCATAAGGAATGCGAGGGAACGGGGTATCGGTAACTTTCTTATCGGAAAATTCACTAAATATACCGTGCATTACAGGCTCAATAACACCGAACACATCATCTTGTGTGGCAAATGACATTTCCATATCAAGCTGGTAGAACTCACCGGGGGAGCGGTCGGCACGGGCATCTTCATCACGGAAACATGGAGCTATCTGAAAATATCTGTCAAAGCCCGAAGCCATCAATAATTGTTTGAATTGCTGCGGTGCTTGCGGCAGGGCGTAGAATTTTCCGGGGTGAACACGAGAGGGAACCAGATAATCCCTTGCACCCTCAGGCGAGCTTGCGGTAAGTATAGGGGTCTGAAACTCATTAAAACCAAGTGCTATCATGCGGTCACGTATGCTTTTGATAACTTTTGAACGTAACATGATATTATTGTGTATCTTTTCTTTACGCAAATCAAGGAAGCGGTATTTAAGGCGTGTATCTTCGGGAAACTCTTTGTCGGTATTAACCTGAATAGGAAGCATGTCGGCTTCCGACTCAACATAAAAAGTCTCAACGCATATCTCGATTTCACCGGTGGGGATATTGGTGTTTACGGTTTCAGCTTCACGGGCAACAACTTTACCGGTTACCGTAATAACGCTTTCATAACGAACATGGGTTGCCGCATCAAGGAACGAATCCTCATTGGTCACAACAAGCTGTGTGATACCGTAATGGTCACGGATATCTATAAATAATAAATTGCCGTGATCGCGTTTCCTGTGTACCCAGCCCGATAATTTTACAGTGCTGTTAATATTTCCTTTGTTAAGTTCACCACATGTGTGAGTTCTGTATGCGTGCATTTTTTATCCGTATTATTTGAATTTTTTCCTTGAAGCGGTTTTTATATATGAAAAACAGGTAAATTCCAAGTTATTTTGAAATCGGTAATGCGGTTATAGAGTTTTGAATCTTAAATTTAGGTTAGTTTATTGATTGATTTTTAATATTTGCCGTATATTATGCCGTAAATTTTTTAATAAAATGGTTAAAAAGCAAGTATAATATGGACGCTTATGATTAATCTGGCAAAGATTTTCTTTATAATTTTATTTGTTTCTGTAGCAAATAATTCTAATGCTACGGCTTACAATGATAAAGGAGGCTTCAATAACGAAGGAAAGAAATACATATCAATTCGTGCGGAATATGTAGATAGTTTTAATTATGATGCCGACTACTCGATTCTTCCCGATACACCCATGACTTTTAACTACGATAACGGATATGGGTTTGGTGTTGCACTGGGCTATTATGTCGATGATAATGTACGCATTGAGGGTGAATTGACTTACCGCCCGAATGAAACAAAGAGTTTGACTATAGGCGGCACAGAGTTCCCGCAGTTTGACGAAAAAATGAAACTATGGAACTGGATGGCAAATGCTTATTATACCGTTCCTTTAAATAAATATGTATCGCCATATATCGGCGGCGGTTTCGGTCTTTCATACGATTCTGCCTATAACGGCGAGCATGCGTTTGCTTATCAGGCAATGACCGGTCTTGATTTTGATATAGACTATTCATCAGCCATATCATTAGGATACCGATATTTCGGCACTACTGAATTTGAATACTCCGGAACAGATGACTTAGTTGCCGGAGGAAGGTTAACATATAATGTTAAACAGCATATATATGAAGTAAGCTACCGTTTGAAATTTTAGTTAAAAAAACAAAAGTAAATATCGTCGTCACGCTTTTCGGACAAAGAGTTTTTAGACTTTGACATATTGTTTTTTACTGATATAAAAACACAATATAATCATTAATTTTTTAATAAAGTAGGATAGCAAATGAAAAATACTAAATTAGCTTTATTAAGTACGGCTGCGGCAATCGTACTTTCAAACAGTGCTATGGCTCAGGAGCCGGGCAAATTCTATGGGTCACTACACGGTGAGTTCATAGTTTACTCTGATTCCGATATAGACCTTAATTCAACTGCAACAAACCTATCGGGCGGTGCGGACTACGATCCGGGATTCGGTATCGGTGGTGCAGTAGGGTATAACCTTACAGATCAGATACGTGTTGAAGGTGAGTTGGCTTATCGTGAAACCGATGTTGATTCGGTTAGTTTAGGCGGTACTACTGTATCGGGCGGAAATCTTGAGCTGGAAATATGGTCGGGTATGGTAAATACTTACTATAACATACCTTTAGATGATAAAGTTTCTCCATATCTTGGTGCGGGTATCGGTGCTGCTTACAACGACAATATCGAAGAGTTCGCTTTTGCATACCAAGCTATGGCAGGTGTGGACTTCAAAGTTGATGAGCAAGGTACTTTATATGGCGGATACCGTTATTTCGGTACTACTGAATTTGAAGAGAGCTTCTCTGACGCAGTATTAGGAAATGTTACTACTAAAACCGATGTAAGCCAGCATATCGTTGAAGTAGGGTACAGGTTTACTTTCTAATTGTTGACGTTAAACTACGTAAAAATTAAAACAGGTTCATAAAAATGATTATGAGCCTGTTTTTTTTAAGATTGTTTTGTACTTTTTTAAATGCTAAAAAGTCATTAAAATCAAAACGGGGCTAAAATGCAGGAAAGGCTGATGGAAGACATTGAAAATAAAAAGGAAAGACTTAAACAAATTATCGCACAAAAATCTTTAACAACGGGTAATTTCAAACTGGCATCGGGTGCTACGAGTACGTATCTTTTTGACCTGAAAACTACCCTGCTTGACCCTGAGGGTGCAAGCCTTACTGCCGACTTGATACTGGAGAATCTTGCAAAAGAAGATGTTGACGCAGTAGGCGGTCTGGAGCTTGGGGCTTGTCCAATCGTTTCAGCGGTTTGCGTTAAAAGCTATCTTGCAGGCAGCCCTATAAAATCTTTTTATGTAAGAAAAGAGAAAAAAGACAGGGGGAGCAACAAGTTAATAGAAGGTTGCGGTCTAAATGCCGGTGACAAGGTGGTTGTGCTGGAAGATGTAACTACAAAAGGCGGCTCCGTAATGAACGCTATTAAAGTCATTCAAGAGCGTGGCTGCAAAATAGTAAAGGTGCTTTCTGTCGTGAACAGGCTGGAGGGTGCTAAAGAAAATCTGGAAAAAGAAAGTATTGTACTTGATTCCCTGTTTACAAGAGATGATTTTGATATTCCTACGGCTTAGATTTGTTGTAATTGTACGTGTAATAGCTGACGTATCACCCGTCTTCCAGATGTAATATTAACACCGTACCTATTAATATAGAAACACAAGCCGGTGTCCATGCCGATACTATAACAGGTATGCTACCGGATAAGCCTAATGCCAGAACCAGATTAGATATAAAATAAATTATAAAGCCCGATGCGATTCCCGCTACCATAAGAGCACCCGTCTTCCCTCTCCTAGGAGGTCTTAGCGAAAACGCCGCTGCAAAAAATACCATTGCTGCTAAGAAAAACGGAGTAACCAGAACGTTATGCCAGTGCAGTGAGTGGCGTATTGCCGAAAAGCCTGCATCTTTTAGCGTGCCGATAAATTTAGGCAGTTCCCAAAAAGACATGGTTTCAGGCGATGCAAAACTTTCCTGAATATGATGGCGTGAAAGCTCCGTACCTAAACGGTAGTCGGTACGTGCTGCCGCAGCCATGCCCGGAACCGTAAGCACCGCATCTTTTATGTCCCAATAACTTTTCTTGTCGCCTTCTTCATCTTCCTCTTCTATAAGTATAGCTTTAGCCGCATCAACACGTTGCAAGAATTCATTATTGTCACCGAACATGAATATCGTTACATCATAAAGCTCCATATTCTCATGCGAAACCCTAAGTGCATTAATAACCGTCTTGCCCGAATCAAAAGAGTTTTTCTGACGCAGCCAAAGACCGTTTGATGATACCGAAAGGGTGCTTGTACCGCCTTTGAGGTATTTGGCTTCAATCTGCTCGAACTTGGAAAGCATTGTAGAGGCAAGGGGATTAAACACCGTCATTATAAAAATACCTAGCGTAAATGATATAATAATAGCAGGCGATAAAAACTGCCATGCCGATATACCCGCAGAACGGGCTACGACAAGTTCGGATGTTCTTGTTAGTTTTGAAAAGGATAATATACCTCCTATCAATATGGCAAAAGGCACTACCTTCTGGACAATCGTAGGCAGTTTCAGCAAGGTCATTTGCAGTATAATACCGATCGGCACATCCTTGGAATAGGCACGGCGTACAAGCTCAAGTGAGTCAAAAAGTATTATAGTTACCATCATAACAAAGAGTACTACACCGACCCTGCCGATGAAATTCTTACTTATATATATTGATAAAGTTATAGGTAGCCTCACACGTGACCTTTAATTATGTTCTTTTTAAATTTAGTTAATTTTTTATGTATATTATCCGATAACGGAAATCCGGTGATAGTTCTGTTGGCTATAATTACATATGAGCAAAGCCCGCTTGAGATTATAACGTTAAGATACATAAAGACTGCGAGTATGGTTAAGGATTCGGCGGCACTTTTTGCAGCAAGGTTTATTACCGTTATTATAAAAGTTATAAATGTTGCGGCTAATATACGCTTCCACTGCCCGCGACGGTTAAACTGACCTGAGAATAAAGAACTGAGTGCAACCAAAGTAAGAACAATGCAAAATAGCGGCCATACTATCCTGTAATGTCCCTCGGCAATGAACTGATTACGCATAGTGTCTGAAATGCCCTCGGGGAAAAGCAACTCGTATATATATGATTCCTCCGGCTTCTTCCATGTGCGTTCGGTTTGTTCTGTGTACATGCTAATGTCATATTCGTCACTTTCAAAGTCAAGTATATATAAATTACCCGTTTGGGCATCTACTCCCTGACTATGTCCGTTTATAAGCTCGAATCTGGGTCCGTGTTCGGTACGTGATAAAACCCCTTTTTCCGCTATTATGGTTACGGGTTTTTTAGGATCACGGCTGTCATGTACCAATATACCGTATAGCATACCGCCACGCCCCCGTGATTCTATATATACCGTAAGACCTTTGGTAGGGTTGCTGAAAACTCCCTCCTGAAGGAGTACGGACGCATAATTATTGCGTATAAAAACCTGTGTGTCCTTAAATTCCTTGTAAGAATTCGGCAGAATGTAAAAAGATATTAAATAAGTTATTACGGTAACACCTAAAGCTACCGCAAGGGCAGGCTTTGCTAGGCTTACACGGCTTAAACCTGCACTTTTTAATACTATAAGCTCGCTGTCCGATATGAACTTATTATATACCGTCAAAACCGACACGAACAATGCAACGGGCAATATCAGGAATAACAGTGACGGTACAAGAAGTAAGGATAGGTATAAAAACGTAGATATATCAAGACCTTTGTTAACTATCAGGTCAATGAAACGCAAACTTTGTGTAAGCCATACTATGCCGGTTAATGTCAGTGTAATTACTAACATCGGCATAATAAGATTTTTCATCAAATATTTTGTGTATATCTGCATTTTTTTCAAGTTAGTCCTTAGGACCTATCATGTTTTCAGGTCTTACCCACAGGTTGAACTGCTCTTCGGTTAGTAGTTCAAGGGCAATAGCCGCTTCTTTTAACGTTGTACCTTCCTTATGTGCCTTCTTGGCTATTTTGGTAGCATTGTCATAGCCTATATGCGGATTAAGGGCGGTAACCAACATTAGCGACTCATCACGTAAAGATTCAATACGTTCCTTGTTGGCTTTAATGCCCACAACACAATTATCGGTAAAGCTTACACAGCCGTCAGCAATCAGACGGATAGACTGCAATAAGTTATGTATCATTACAGGCTTGAATACGTTTAACTCAAAATGACCGTTAGAACCTGCAATGGTGATAGCCATATGGTTGCCCATAACCTGAGTACATAGCATAGTCATAGCCTCGCACTGCGTAGGGTTTACTTTTCCCGGCATGATAGATGAACCCGGCTCGTTTTCAGGCAGACTCAATTCACCGAGTCCGCAACGTGGTCCCGAACCCAGCAGCCTTATATCATTAGCTATTTTCATTAGGCTTGCGGCAAGAACGTTCAACGCTCCGCTTGCTTCAATAATCGCATCATGTGCAGCCAAAGATTCAAACTTGTTAGGAGCGGTTATAAACGGAATACCCGTAATATTAGAAACCTCGGCAGCGAACTTTTCGGCAAAGCCTTTTTTGGAATTGATACCCGTTCCGACAGCCGTACCGCCTTGTGCTAGTTGGTATAATCTTGGTAATGTATTTTTTACACGTGCTATGCCGTAATCAACTTGTGTGAAGTAACCGGAAAATTCCTGTTCTAAAGTCAAAGGAGTGGCATCTTGCAGATGAGTCCTGCCTATCTTGATAATGCCTTGGAACTCTACTGATTTTGCTTTTATAGCATCATATAACTTTTCTAAAGCGGGGATAAGCTTGTGGTGTATCTCCTCAACGGCGGCGATATGCATGGCAGTCGGGAAGGTATCATTTGAAGATTGCCCCATATTTACGTGGTCGTTAGGGTGAACCGGAGTTTTTGACCCCTTCACGCCTCCCAATATCTCGATAGCACGGTTAGAGATAACCTCATTAGTGTTCATGTTGGTTTGAGTGCCTGAACCTGTCTGCCAAACAACTAGCGGGAAATGATCGTAAAGCTCAAGACTGATAACCTCATCGGCAGCCTTACACATAGCATCACCGAGTTTTTTATCTAAAACGCCCAGATTCATGTTAACTATGGCGGCGGACTTTTTCAAAATTCCCAAAGCTCTGACTAATGCTTCGGGCATTTTCTCAGTGCTTATCTTGAAATTACCTAAAGAACGTTGGGTTTGTGCGCCCCAATATTTATCCGAGGGAACCTTTAACTCACCGAAACTGTCGGTTTCAATCCTGAAATCATCGGGTTTTTGGACTGCCATGTTCATATATGCTCCGTTTTTGTTATTTTTAAAGGCTGTTATACAGTCATCTTTATGGAAACACAATACATACAAAACACAATACATACAAAACACTATAAATAAAAAAGACCTTGTAAGGCATGATCATTTTTAGTTTATTTACTTAACCGATATATAATCGTTAACACCATGTAATACACAATTCCATTTTAATTCGTTATAAGTAATTAATTTTAACCATTTTTTAATTTTATCATGTAAGAATATATCTTTAAAACGGAGAAATTATGTGGCTATTAAATTAGGTAAATTTAACTTATCGGGTAATCAGGCAGGTTTTACAATCGCAGAAGTGTCAGTTGTTATAGTTCTTATAGCCACTTTCATAGTCACGTTTATGGCGGGCATGTCACTTTATGAAAAAAGTAAAATAAAAATGCAGATATCGCAGCTAAAACAATATAAGGCAGCATATGAAGCATTTAAAATAGAATATAACGCCATACCCGGTGATTTTGATATGGCATCGAAAAAATGGGAAAGCGTACCCGACGGTAACGGTGACGGCAGGATAAACGAGGATTCGGCAACCGTTGACTCTATCAATAAAGATTATGAGATGGTAAAATTTTTCCAGCATCTATAATCTATATATGTCCGAGTTTATAAAGGAGAATTTTTATAACTCGTCGCTTTTAAATATAGGCTTCCCGACTATAAAACTTAATTCATCAATGGGAATGCTCGCATATGGTTCCGATGTAACGGAGTCTTATGCCGATTTCCAGATATCCGAACAAACCGCAAAAAATTTTCATGCCGGACTCGGTATGAACGTAAGTCAGGCTAAATTAATCGAGAGCGATATGTTTAACGATTATGTAGGCACTGCCTCTCCGACTATTTATAGTGAAATTGACAATAAAATAGATGACGGTAATGCAAGGGAAGGGATGTTCACGGCTTACAGGGCTAAGAACAGTAAACACGGAGATTGTCTTAGCGGTGTTGACGGAGGCTATCTGATAACTAACGAAGAGCCTGCGTGTATGGCAATATATATTATTGATAATTAAGTTAAAAAATATGATGAATGTAATATCTCCCGGTGGGAAAATCGGTATAATAGGCGGAGGGCATATAGCTAGAATGATGGCTCAGGCGGCCTTTGCACTTGGGTATAGGGTTCATATTTTTTGCCGTGATGCTGAAAGTCCGGCAGTACATGTTTCAAATCACGTTACCTTAGCTGATTTTAATGATACTGAAGCTTTAGAGCATTTTGCAGAAAATGTTGACATAATCACGTTTGAACGTGAAGAAATACCAAATGAACTGGCTATATATTTAAGTAAAACCAAAACGGTTATTCCAAGATGGAAAGAGTTGGATATAGCATATAACAGGCTAAAGGAACGAGGATTTCTGCATAGTCTGGAATTACCAATCGCTAAATATTGTCCTGTCAATTCTGCGGTCAAATTAGAAGAGGCATATTATAAGCTCAATTGTAGTAAAGCCATATTCAAAGCCATGAAGGCAACTTCCGAAGGAAGCGGTCATATAATATTGGAAGGTAATAATCCTGATTTTCAAGCTATCTGGGATAAATGCGGTATCAAAGAAGGGATATTAGAACCTATCATTCCGTTTACAAAAGAGCTTTCGGTAATCATCGCAAGGGGATTCGATACTAAATATGTTACCTATGATGTAACCGAGTATATAAATAACGGTCCTAATTTCTGCTCGTCCGTAACACCTGCCGATATTTCAGAAGCAACACGTGAAAGTGCTTACGGTATCGCCAATAAAATAGCGAATGAATTGCATCTGGTCGGTATATTAACAGTAGAATTTTTTATGAAAAAAGACGGCTCACTGTTAGTTAATGAAATCACGCCAAGACCTAATGAAACAGGCTACTGGACACAAGGTGGCTGCTTCGTTAACCAGTTCGAACAATTTATCAGAGCCATATGCGGTCTGCCGCTAGGCTCTTCAAAAAGGCATTCCAAAGTTGCCACTAATATGGTTTTCGGGAAAGATGATGAAGATTTCATAGAACTGTTAAAAGACAAATCTAACCGTTTATATCTATACGGTTTGAAAAATATTAGTGATGAATCTGTAATCGGACATATCAATAAAATTATTACTTAATTAATAGACTTTCCAAGCGTTCTGTTCTTTAATGCAAAAATTGCAAAATAATTATAGAGAACAGATGTGGAAGATATCAAAAGAACTATAAATTGTCTGAGGCTAATCAGAAGTGAAAATGTAGGTTCAAGGACATTTCAGGCATTATTACTCATACATGGTACGGTTGAAAAGGCACTTGATGCAATACCGCAAATGGCAGCAAAAGGCGGACGCAAAAAGCCTGTAAAATTATTCAGCGAAAAAGACGCAATAAAAGAGATAGAAAATTGCGAAAAAAAAGGTGCAAGAATAATTACTATCTTTGATAAGGAATACCCGAAACTTCTGAAACATATATCTGACTATCCTCCCGTCCTTACCGTTTACGGTAAGGCAGATGTTCTAAACAAGCCTTCGGTTGCTATAGTGGGTGCTAGAAATTCTTCGTCAAACGGATGTAGTTTTGCCCACAATCTTTGTATGGAGTTGGGAAGGAATAATCTATATACGGTTTCAGGACTGGCAAGAGGAATAGATACGGCAGCTCACAAGGGGTCGTTGGGCTTCGGAACTATAGCGGTGGTAGCGGGAGGCATTGATATAATATATCCTCCCGAAAACAAAGAGCTGTTTAAGCAAATAGGGGAAAAAGGAGCGGTAGTTGCCGAAATGCCGTTCGGTGAAGCACCAAAAGCACAGAATTTTCCAAGACGCAATCGTATAATATCCGGTATGGCAAAGGCAACCGTAGTTATTGAGGCAAGCCTTAATTCAGGCTCGCTGATAACGGCACGTATGGCACTGGAGCAGGATAGGGAAGTTTTTGCGGTTCCCGGCTCTCCGCTTGATCCCAGATGCTCAGGCACGAATAAATTGATAAAACAGGGGGCACACCTTCTGACATCTGCCGATGACATTTTGCAACTTGTAGATTACAGCCTTCAGGATGATTTTCTGTTGGAGGAGGGTAATAACTTCTTCAGCCAAAGCAATACGGTAAATGTAAGCGATTCCGAGCTGGACGGAGCAAGACCGCAGGTGATTGAAAAAATAGGGTGTAGCCCTACCGCTATTGATGATATTATAGTGCAGACAGGCTTTCCGGCACACATAGTGCTGTCGGTAATATTAGAGCTTGAGCTTGCCGGCAGACTGGAACGAAATTACGGTAATAAAGTTTCAATGATATATGAAGTAGAAGACTTTTTGGTCTAATAACGGCGGAACTTATTTATACCTTCAAGGGTGATATCGTAATTATAAGCCCTTCCTTTTGAGGCTTCCATAGGGTCTATCGCCTGTCCTTTAGCTATGACAAGCTCCTTTTGTTCCTCGTCAAGTTCTTTAAGATCCCTGTCTGTGTTGTTCAACGGGTGTCTGTTAAAATATATCCTTGTTGTTAAGTCCGTAAAGTCAGGGTGCTTTACGTGAATATTTATATGGGGTGCTAATTCATCTACCGCAGATGTCGGTAATATTGTGATGAAATTATATTCACCCAGATTATTGGTTTGCGTAGAGCCTGAATATGCGAAATTCTTATCATAGTCATCGTCCCTAACGTCCCAGTCGCCTGTAGTTCTGTAAGCCTCAATATACTTTCCGTTAGTATCGGTCTGCCATATATTGATGACCGCATCTGATACGGGAAGGCAGTCCCTGTCAACTACCTGACCGCTTATAATAATATATTGCCCCTCGGCTCTTACGGCAGAACCCGGTTTGCGTATAAGGTTGTTTGATTTCTTTATCGGCGTAAGAGGAACATGGCTCAGTCTTATAGCAGGTGTGGTATCGCAACTAAGCTTCAGACCTCTTGTGCTGCTCATGTTTTTACCGTATGGAACCGTTGTATCGGTATTTAGATTTCTGCGTATAGATTCTATATTGGCATCTTCTTCACCCGACATGCCCTCGTAAGCTGATGAGTCGTCGTAGTTTGAGCCGTTACCGTCATTATACGGAGCCTGACCCAGATCATAATCATCACCGTCAAAACCCGGACCCGATGCTAAGGACGTTTGAAATGCCCCGATGAAAAACACAAATAAAATACTTTTTAAATAACGCATTTTTCTCCCTTGATGCTTTTATTTCGTATAACTACAATATCAATAATTTATTATTGAATGGTTAATTTTTTGAAAAAATATTAAATTATTTTATACTATTTATACAATAAAAAAAAGTTTCTTGCCAGTAACAATTTTTTTCATATAGTTTAAGTATGAAAAATGACACGAATATTGTACTTAAAAAAAATATTTTCGGGATAATTGCGGTAGTAATTGCTTTTATCTCGTTATCTATCGCACTGATACCGACAACGGTAGAAACAATCAGTCCTCCGCCCGAGGTAAAGATTGATATTACACAGACAATCAAGGATAAGGCCAAGTCACTATTTTCAAGTGAAGAAGAACAACAAGCTCCGCCTTTAAAGGCAGAGCCGAAAATAGACTACGACAAAATAAAAAGGATATCCGGTATTACATCTATAGTTTTAGGGCTTATAGCTTTCATGGCGGCTATAATATCGTATATAAAGTCTGAAAATAAAAGGTTATATAAATCGACATTTGCCATTTGCACAGTTGCCCTGCTGGTCAATTTTCACTGGCTGGCGATATTTATGCTGGTTTTATTGTTGATATTTATTTTTAGCGGTGATTTTACAGGTGGTGCAGAAGCGGGAGGGCTGTTTGATTTTTCAAATTTAAGCCCCGGTGGGGTTATGCTTTTATTGTTCTTTATCGCAATACCTATCCTTTTTATCGCAACTTTCGTCCTTGACCTTGGGGTTTTGGCAATTATTGCCATAATCGTAGTGCTATTTATAATAGGATATATGGCATCTTCATTTATGGATTAAGAAATAATCTAACGGGCTATAAAACTTCCCATTATTTCAGAATAGTTATTTATAAACAGCATCATGCTTGCCGATATAGTTACCATAAGTATAAAAAAACCTATAAATATCTGAATAGGCATCATCACGAAGAAAACCTGCATCTGAGGCATGAGCCTTCCCATCACACCGGCACCTAAAAATAATATCAACCCCACAACCATTTGGGGTGCGGTTATTTTTATTCCCATAAGAAAGCTCTCGGAAACAGCTTTGGTGATAACCTCGCTGAAACCTGCGATAGGGATAGGGTCTGTCGGGGAAAATAAAAGGTAGCTGTCAACTATGCCTGTTAAGAATATGTGGTGCATATCCGTAGTGAAAATCACTAAAATAGCTATCATGTTAAGCAGCATACCGAGCGTTGAGCCTTGCCCGCCCTGACTGGGGTCAAAGATGTTAGCGGCAGACAAACCTATCTGGAAAGATATTGCCTGACCTGCAACGTGCATTGTGCTGAAAATTATTTTAGCAACAGATCCTATCAGTAAGCCTATGATTATTTCGCTTGCCGCTACAAGAAAAAATCCTATCGCACTTGCAGGCAGCGGCGGTAACAGGTCTTTAGCCATTGGGGCTATCAGAACCGATAGCCCTAAAGCTACTATCAGTCTGGCTTTGGAAGATACGTTAGTATCGGAAAGTCCGGGCAATAACAAAACGGCACTTCCTATCCGGCAAAAAACCAGAAAATATACAAAGACTAATTCAATTGTCAGATCATCAAGCATGTTATAAATTCAAAGTTACTATACATAAACATTATTGACTTAATTTTTGCATTTTTTCAAATAATTATTAGACTCATAGGTTAAACGGCTTGCCTTAATGGTACGGCAAGGCTATAAGGTCATAGTAAAGACGGCAAGTAATAGGAGAGTTTTTATGCCTAATATGATATTTGTTCTGGCAGACGGTACGGAAAAAGAAGTTGATGCACCCGAAGGGCTTTCGGTGATGGAGATAGCACATAAAAACGATATTCCTCTTGAAGGAGCTTGTGAAGGTTCTTTAGCGTGTTCGACCTGCCATGTGATAGTAGATGAGCAATATTTTGATATGCTGGATCAGCCTAGCGAAGATGAAGAGGATATGCTTGACCTTGCTTTCGGGCTTGAGGCTACTTCTCGTCTGGGCTGTCAGATAAAAATGTGCGAAGGTTTTGACGGTCTTCGGGTTAAGTTGCCTGAGGCAACCAGAAATATTAGCGTTGATAAATAACCGTTTTTAAAAGCATATACTGTTAAATAAACTCGTAGGAGCTATATGGAAATTTTAACCGGATTTTTTTATAACATTTTTGCTTTCGTAGTAATATTGTCGGTTATCGTGTTTGTTCACGAGTTCGGACATTATTTCATAGCAAAAATATCAGGCGTAAAGATAGAGCAATTCTCTATAGGATTCGGTAAAGAAATTTTCGGGGTTAACGATAAGTCAGGAACAAGGTGGAAGTTCTGTGCCTTGCCCTTTGGCGGATATGTAAAAATGTTCGGTGATATAGACCCTGCATCGGCTCCGGATTCCGAAAAAATAAAAGCATTTACCGAAGATGAAAAGAAAGTGGCATTTCACACCAAGTCGCTACCGATAAAATCGGCGGTTGTCTTTGCCGGTCCTGCTGCAAATTTTATACTTGCTATCGTTATAATGACCTTTGTGTTTTCTACAAAGGGCAAGCCTGTTGAAATACCCCCGAAGATAAATGAGGTATATGAAAATTCTCCGGCTCAAAAAGCCGGTATTATGGTGGGTGATATCATAAAAAAAGCGGACGGCAAGGAGATAGACGAATTTGCCGATTTTAGGGCGGTCGAATCATTAAGCACTGAAAATCCGGTCAATATAGCCGTTGAACGTAACGGCGAAATAAAAGAATTCAGTATAACTCCCGCTATGCGTCAAAGACAGGATATGTTCGGCAATGACATAATGGCTCCTTTTTTCGGGATTGAGGCGGAAGAACTGTTAATACCTGCAAGACTAAGCGTAGTATCATCAGGCTCGGCAGCTGAAAAAGCGGGGCTTATGGCAGGAGATTTGATTACTGAAATAGACGGCATAAAGATAAATTCATTTTCCGATCTGCAACAATTCATCGCCGGTAATAAGGAAGAAACTATAGAGATAGTTTTTGAAAGGGACGGTGTTGTAAACACAACTTTAGCCACTCCGACGGTGCATGAAAAAACCGATAGTGAAGGTAATGTTGTAAAATTTCAGATTCTGGGTGTTAGTGCCGAGAATCCTTATATTGAAAAAGTAGGCATATTCTCTGCGTTTAAATCTTCTATAATAACTACCTACGATATTTCAGCAGGCACATTAAAAGCTATCGGTCAGATGTTTACGGGGCAGCGTTCTCCGACCGATATAAGCGGTCCGATAGGGATTGCCAAATATTCGGGGCAGTCGGCAAAAAGAGGGCTTGATACTATATTATGGTTTATTGTAGTGCTTTCAATAAATTTGGGACTGGTGAATTTATTTCCTATACCGCTGTTGGACGGCGGACATCTTATGTATTATGCGGTTGAAGCGGTTAGAGGAAAACCACTTGCCGACAAGGTTCAGCAGATTGGTTTCAAAATAGGGATTGCTTTAGTAGGAACTCTGTTTATATTTGCAATAGTAAATGATTTGTACAAACTTTTATAATCTCGAGCGACATGTCTTTCATATCCAAAATATTCTTGTTTTTTAGTCTGATAATAACTTTGATAGCCTCCGTAGCTTCTGCTCAGGAGGGGGTTATCAGGGAAGTGGTTATAAAAGGAAACCAGCGTGTTGAAAAAGAAACCATAAAGTCATATATGGACGCTGATGTAGGTGAGTATCTTAGTCAGGATAAAATAAATTCTTCCCTAAAAAGCATGTTCGCAACAGGTCTTTTTAACGATATAAAAGTATCTAACGAAGGCGGCAAACTGATTATTGACGTACTGGAAAACCCTATAGTTAATAAGGTGGTGTTTGAGGGCAATAAAAGAATAAGCGATGATATACTTGAATCGGAAGTAAGTCTAAAATCAAGGTCGGTATATACCAAATCAAAAGTACAAAACGATACGCAGAAAATACAGTCAATGTATAGAAAGAGCGGACGTTTTTCTGTAACTGTCGACCCGAAGGTTGTAACACTTGACCAAAACAGGGTGGACATTATTTTTGAAATCAAGGAAGGCAAGAAAACTACCGTAGGTAAAATCAATTTTATCGGTAACAAGGTATTTGACGACAGGGACTTAAAGTCCAAGATGAACACAAAAGAGTCACGTTGGTATAGTTTCTATTCGGGAAATGATACCTACGACCCTGACAAGGTAGCGTTCGATAAGGAGCTTTTAAGGAAATTCTATATATCTAAAGGATACGCTGATTTTAGGGTTATATCGCATACTGCCGAGATAACTCCGGATAACAAACACTTTATTTTGAACTTTACCGTTGAAGAGGGTGATAAATATAAGTTCGGTAAAATGGATATAACCAGTGCTTTGCCGAGGTTGAAGGTTGAGGAGTTAAGTGAGACTTTACAGACTAAAGAAGGTGAGGACTTTGACGCATCAAAAGTTGATGATACGATTGAGGAAATGACCAACCTTCTAAACGATATGGGCTATGCGTTTGTAGATATCGACGCTAAATATGATCGTAACCCCGATACCGACATTATAAATCTGGCATATAATATCAAGGAAGGACCTAAGGTATATATTAATCGTATAAATATTAACGGTAACGTTAGAACTCATGATAAGGTTATCAGACGTGAGTTCCGTCTGGCGGAAGGCGATCCGTTCAATGCCGCTAAAATAAGACGTTCAAAACAACGTATCGAAAATCTAGGGTTTTTTGACAGGATAGAGATTGAAAGGGCAAGAACCTCCGAGCCTGATAAAGCCGATATCAACGTTGAGGTCAGTGAAAAATCCACAGGTGAGCTTAGCTTCGGTGCAGGATTTTCTACGCATGACGGGGCTTTGGGTAATATAAGTCTGCAAGAGCGTAACCTGCTTGGGCGTGGTCAGCAGCTTAGTACCAGTATCCAGAAATCTCAAACAGGTCTGTCTTTGGAGCTGGGTTTTACCGAGCCATACTTTTTGGATAAAGACCTTGCGGCAGGGTTTGATGTGTGGAACTTCTCAAGTGACCGTATTGATGACGAGGTAAGCTCTACCGACTCAACGGGCTTCTCTTTACGCGGTTCTTATAGTCTTACCGAGCATTTACGTCATACCATACGCTATACTATAAAGCAGGACAGGGTGACAAATATCCGTTCGGACGCATCACCGATAGTTGTAAGTCAGGCAGGTGAAACTCTTGCTTCGATAATCGGACATTCATTCTTGTACGATAAGCGCGATAACCGCTTCAATCCTAAGGAAGGGTATTTTATCCTGTTCGACCAGAAAGTTGCCGGAGCAGGTGGCGACCTTAACTATTTAAGGCATGAAGCAAAGGTGGGGTATTATTATCCTATATACGAAGATGACTTTATCTTAAAACTGAACGTAAGCGGCGGTCATATAGCAGGATTCGGCGGAAAAAGCATTCGTTATGCGGATAATTTTAGGCTGACGGGGCGTACCATACGCGGTTTTGAAACGGTTGGTTTCGGACCTACGGACTTTACGAACAGTACCGAAGGAACGGTACTTGGCGGTAAAAGATATTATGCGGTGAAATCGCAGCTTGATTTCCCTATAGCATATGTTCCGGACGAGCTGGGGTTTACAGGTTTTGTTTTTAATGATATGGGTGGAATAACAGGTTTGGACGATGCCGATAATCCTGCCATAGTTGACAGGGATACGTTGCATGCCTCTGCCGGATTGGGTTTCTCGTGGATATCTCCTCTTGGACCGTTGAATGTAAGTTATGGTGTGCCTTACCTGAAAGAATCACGTGACAGAACGCAAAGATTGCAATTTGATTTCGGTACCAGATTCTAAAAGAAGATAATTATAAAAAATGGAAAAAAAATGAAAAAGACGCTGATATTAATATTTATTACCTTGTTCAATATCTCATCTGCCGCTACTGCCGCAGATTTAAAAATAGCGGTCGTTGATATACAGCAGGTTCTTCAGGATTCGAAGGCGGCTAATGATATAAGGGAAAAGATAAAAACCAAAAGAGATAAATATCAGGACGAAATAACCAAAGAAGAAGAAAAGCTGCGTGAAGAAGAGAAAAAACTTGCTTCACAAAGCGGAGTTCTTGCACAAGAAGTCTTTGAACAAAAGCGTGAAGAGTTCAAGGAAAAACTTATAAAGGTTCAAAGAGATGTTCAGGTTAAAAGAGCCAATCTTGATAACACCTTATCCGGTTCTTTAGCTCAGGTGCAGGAAGTGGTTTTCCAGATTATAGAAGATCTTGCAAAAGAAAACGGCTTTGAAGTTGCTATACCTACATCGCAGATATTATATGCAAATAAAAGTTTGAACATTACAGATGAAGTTCTAAAAAGGCTTGATAAGAAATTGCCTAAAGTAAAAACACCTGAGTAATCAATACCATGCCAGATTTAGAATTTTTTGATAGTATCGAGTCGCTATCTCTTGAGGAAATAGCAAAGATAGCAGGTGCAAAGATATATCGTTCCGAGGATAGTAAAAAGAAGTTTGCCGGTGTTGCACCCATAGATGCCGCCAAGTCGGACGAAGTTACTTTTCTTAGCAATAAGAAATACGGCAATGACCTTATGAGCAGTAAGGCGGGGGCATGTATAATGTCCGCTGAAACTATAGAAAAAGCACCAAAGGAAATGGATATATTAGTTTCGGATAATCCTTATGCCGCATATGCAAAAGTTGCTACGAAATTTTATCCGATAAATAATAATAACAATAATGATATTTCGGAAAATGCCTATATATCTGAAAGTGCAAAGGTGGGGCAGAAGTGCCGGATAGAAGCGGGTGCTTATGTAGGTAATAATGTAACTATAGGCAGTGGTTGCTATATAGCATCAGGGGCTTATATCGGGGATAGTGTTAAAATAGGCAATGACTGTATTATAAGGCATGGTGTTACCGTAAGCCATACTATCATAGGTAATAATGTGATATTGCATCCCGGTGTGAAAGTGGGGCAGGACGGATTTGGTTTTGCCACCGATAAGGGTGTGCATATAAAAGTGCCGCAATTGGGTAGGGTCATAATTGAGGACGATGTTGAAATCGGTGCTAATAGCTGTGTAGACAGAGGAGCAGGACCGGACACCGTGATAGGGCGAAATACCAAGATAGATAATCTTGTGCAGATAGGGCATAACGTAAAGATAGGCAAGGGGTGTATTATCGTTTCGCATGTGGGTATCTCGGGCAGTACCAAAATAGGTGATTATACCGTAATAGGCGGTCAGGTGGGGGTGGCAGGTCACCTGAAGATAGGCAGTATGGTAACTATTGCGGCTCAATCAGGTGTGATGCATAACATAGAAGACGGTATGAAAATAGGCGGTTCTCCCGCTATTAATATTAAAGATTACCACAGACAAACAATAGCTATAAAAAAATTGCTCAATAAGAAAGGCTAAAAAATGACGCAAAGCAAAGAAACTATAGTTGGAATTGAAGAAATCATACAAATGATACCGCATAGATATCCTATTTTGCTGATAGATAGGATAGTCAGCTTTACTCCTGATGATTCTATGGTAGCCTTGAAGAATGTTACTTTTAACGAGCCGCACTTTATGGGGCATTTTCCCGATAAGCCGATTATGCCCGGTGTTCTGATAGTGGAAGCTATCGCACAGGCATCTGCGGTTTTTACTGTAAAGACTCTTGGGGACGAGGCAAAAGGCAAGCTTGTATATTTTATGTCTATTGATGACGCAAAATTCAGGAAGCCGGTAGTTCCGGGTGATAGCCTGTATCTGGAGGTGAAAAAACTACAAAACCGTAAATCGGTATGGAAATTTTCAGGAGTGGCAACTGTAGAAGGAAAAAAAGTTGCAGAAGCAACCGTAACCGCAATGTTAATGGATCCAAATGAATAAAATTCACGCAACCGCCATAATAGAAGATGGTGCAAAAATAGGTAATAATGTTGAAATAGGTGCTTACACAGTTGTGGGTGCAAATGTTGTAATAGGCGATAATGTAAAGATTTATTCGCATGTCGCTATTGACGGATATACAACGATAGGCGAGGGGACTCGTATATTCCCGTTCGCATCTATCGGTCATATTCCTCAGGATTTGAAATTCCAAGGTGAAAAATCAACATTAGTGATAGGCAAGAATAATACTATCCGTGAGCATGTAACCATGAATCCGGGCACACAAGGCGATGCTATGACCACTATCATCGGCGATAACTGCCTGTTTATGGTGGGAGCTCATGTGGCACATGATTGCGTTGTAGGTAACAGAGTGATTCTGGCGAATAACGCAACACTTGCAGGGCATGTCAAGGTCGGTGATTTTGCGGTGATAGGCGGTTTAGCGGCAATACATCAATTTGTGCGGATAGGGCATCATGCAATGATAGGCGGTATGTCGGGTATTGAAAATGATGTGATACCTTACGGTCAGGCTATGGGTGAAAGGGCGAATTTATGCGGTCTTAATCTTGTAGGGCTAAAACGCGGTAATTTCAAACGTGAGGAAATACATACTTTAAGAAATGCCTATCGTTTGATATTCTCACAAGAGGGAACATTGCAGGAGCGTATGGAAGATGCTGCCGAGATGTTCAAAGATAATATCGGTGTAAAAGAGATTATTGAGTTCATAAGGACAAATAGTTCAAGGGCAATATGCCAGCCAAAACATGATAGTGTGAAAAACGCAGATGCAGCATGATACGAAATTCTCAAAAATAGGTCTGATAGCGGGCAACGGTGACCTGCCTGAAAAAATAATTCGCCAGTGCATTAATTCGGGCATAGATGTTTTCGTTATCTTAATCACCGATAATCTGCCCGGTTCTATAAGTAAAGTCCAAAGCGTTAAGCTTAATATAGGTTCTGTCGGAAAAGCGATAAAAACCTTAAAAGAAGAGAAGGTGGAGCAGGTTGTTTTTGCCGGTGGACTCAAAAGACCCAAATTGCTATCGCTGAGTTTGGATGCAGGCGGTATAAAGCTGCTGGCAAGGATAACCAAGGCTAAGTTCAACGGTGACAATAAATTACTGACTACCGTTATCGGATTCTTTGAAGATAACGGTTTTGAAATAGTAGGTGCTGACGAGATATTAGAAGATGCTCTTGTCACTATGGGGCAGCTAGGCAAGGTTAAACCTGACCAAAGACAAAAAGAGGATATTGAGGTTGGAAAAGAAATTGCCAAGAAAATAGGTGAACTTGATATCGGGCAAAGTGTAATAGTGCAGGACGGGGTTGTTATCGGCGTTGAGGCAATTGAGGGAACCGACGGGCTTATACAAAGATGCAGCGAACTGCAAATGGAGAAAAAAGGCGGTGTTCTGGTAAAGGTGAAAAAGCCCGGTCAGGATAGCAGGGTAGACTTGCCGACGATAGGACCTGTCACCATTATGAAAGCGTATGAAAACGGTCTGGCAGGTATTGCCGTTGAAGCCGGAGGGGCTTTGATAATCGACAAGGAAGAGGTTATCAAAATGGCAGATGAATACGGATTGTTTATAATAGGGGTTTAGGAAAACTTCAACTTAGTAAATTTTATAAAAATGACAAAAACATCAGCAATAAAAGTTGAAGGATTATATAAGGCTTATAAGCTCAAAAAAGGCAGCGATAAGGTTGCACTTAACCATATTGACCTTGAGATACCGGAGGGGTCGTTTTTTGGATTATTAGGTCCTAACGGTGCGGGTAAGTCTACATTTATAAATATACTGGCAGGTCTGGTTAATAAAACCGAAGGTAATGTCAGCATATGCGGTCATGATATCGACAAGCAGACAAAAGCCGCACGCAGGGCTATCGGGGTTGTGCCGCAGGAGTTGGTGCTTGACCCTTTCTTTCCTCCTTTTGAGGCACTGGAAAATACCGCAGGATATTATGGTGTACCGAAAAATAAACGCAGAACTATGGAAATAATCGAAGCCGTGGGCTTAGGCGATAAGGCTTACTCTCAAGCAAGGAGTCTTTCAGGCGGTATGAAACGCAGGTTGTTAATTGCAAAAGCACTGGTGCATTCCCCTAAGGTGCTTGTTCTTGATGAGCCGACAGCAGGCGTAGATGTTGAGCTTAGAACCCAGCTTTGGGAATATGTTACAAAGCTTAATAAGGAAGGTACGACCGTAGTGCTTACCACACACTATCTGGAGGAAGCCGAGGAGCTTTGCGATAAGATAGCGGTCATTAATCACGGCAAAATAATTGCTAACGATACTAAAAAGAATGTGATGAAAACAATAGACCGCAAAAAAATAATTATTGTAGGTAACGAGCCGTTCACAGAAGTACCGAAGGAGCTTGGCGGTTATAATGCAACTATCAATGCGGAAGGAAGCATTGAAATAGAATATAATACTTCAAAGATATCCATAGATAGGATACTACAAGATGTTGCTAAATCAAAAATAACTATACGTGACCTTTCCACCGAAGAAGCAGATTTGGAAGAAATATTCAAATATCTGACTGCTAAAGTTGCTTAGTTATAATAAATACTAAGTTCGTATCTTATAAGAGAAACGTAAATGAATTTATTTTACGTAAAAAAACACTTGCACAATTCATTCTATTTATCTATAAAGCTAGAAAGTTAAAATAATCGTATGGTTATACAATGAAAGTTCTTATGATAGTAGTTAATATATTGAGTTTTCATCAGCAGGATATGCAGATACAAACCAAGGTCACTTCAATGGAAGAATGTCAGTATATGCAGGCAAATCCGCAATATAACTCTTCTATAGAATGCGTACCTTTGGTTAATCTATAGTTTTTGCTAATCAAACGTCCCTATGATTTCGGGCGTTTTGTCTTTCTCGGGCTATTTGCTCGCAGTAGGGCAATATTTTATTTACGGTGTTAATGGCTGTGCAAGAGGCTAAATAGCCGGCAACAGCCATATTTGAATTTGTAGGCAATCCCGATTATTTGCAAATTTGCTCACCGATTAATACGCCTGTAACAATTCCTCGTGCCGTATTTTCTCGTCCGGCTATATCCTGTATTTCGTTTTGCTGCCTAAAACCTTGGTACAAACTCGCTGTGAGCAGTCCTCCCGCCGTACCGAAAGCCGTCATAACCGCTAAAGAGGTTATTGCGTTGCTATTATATAGGCTTTGTTCGTGAATTTGCATTATATATCCTTAATTTTATATAATTAATTCGGTAAATTAATTATATAAGGAACACTATGGTGTGTAAATTTAAAAAACTTGTTGGGGAAAAAACAAAAATGTAATATGATAAAAAATCAGATATTTTTTGATTATACTACAAGGGGATAAGAATGAGTGCGGAAATAATTTTAGGCATAATCGTTTTAGCATTGATAGCATTTCTTATAATTCTATATAATCGTCTGGTAAAGCTACGCCAGAACCGTAAGAACGCATTTTCAGATATTGATGTACAGCTTAAACAAAGATATGACCTTGTCCCACAGCTTGTAAATACTGTAAAAGGCTATGCCGAGCATGAGTCGAAAGTGTTTGAGGAAGTAACAAAAATGCGTGCGAGAATCGATTCAAACGCTCCGGTGGCAGAAAGAGCCGCTACCGAATCTGCCTTAGGTAATGCCATGATGAACCTTTTTGCCGTAGCGGAAAATTATCCCGACTTAAAAGCCGATTCAAATTTCAGGCATTTGCAGACGGAGCTTTCAGATATTGAAAATAAAATAGCTTCTGCCAGACGCTTCTTTAATAATGCCACGAATGAGCTTAATACGGCATGTGAACAATTTCCCTCTGTTTTGGTCGCCAAAATGTTCGGTTTTAAACAAGAAGCATTTTTTGATGTCGGTGATGATGAAAGGGAGAAAATCGAAACCGCTCCTGAAGTTAAATTCTAGGATATATCAATGCAACACGGTATAGGTCTACAATCTAGTATCTGGAATAATAATCTCAAATCCATGTTCTTGCTGTTAAGTTTCCCGTTCGTTATTTTGGGAATGTGCTGGGCTGTGTTCTTTGCAATGACGGGAACGGCACAGGAAGCAAACAAGATGGCAACGGACAGCTTTGTTTTTGTTGTAATCGGTGTGGTTATTTGGTTCGTAATCGCATGGTTCTCACATCAGAGCCTTATAAATAAAGAAACGCATGCCAGACCTTTAGAAAGAAAAGAAAACCCGAAAGTCTATAACCTTCTTGAAAATCTATGCATCAGCCGAGGCATAACCATGCCTAAATTATTCATTATAGATTCTGAAGCCCTGAATGCCTATGCCAGCGGTATAAGCGAAAAAACATATGCCGTTACGCTTACCGGCGGGATAATAGAAAAACTCGAAGATGACGAGCTTGAAGCCGTAATAGCCCATGAGCTTGCCCATATAATTAACCGTGATGTACGCCTGCTTATAGTTTCCATAATATTCGTAGGTATCATAAGCGTGATAAGCGAAATGCTGGTGAGGGGTGTTTTCCGTGGGTTTACGGGTCGCAAAAGGGGCGATGGCAAAGGGCAGATATTCATGATATTGATTGTGATAGCCGTTGCTGCAATAGGGTATTTATTATCGATACTTATAAGGTTCGCACTTTCAAGGCGAAGGGAGTTTCTGGCAGATGCCGGTGCGGTTGAGCTTACTAAGAACAGCGATGCACTTGTAAGGGCGTTGCAGAAAATATCAGGTAATTCAAATATTGAAGGCGTTGATGATGACGTAAAGCAAATGATGATAGATAATCAGGTGTCATTCTTGGGTATGTTTGCCACACACCCCCCTATTAATGACAGGATAGCGGTTCTAAAAAATTATTAATTTGTTCGGCGGTAAGTCGGGTTTGCGAAGTTGGTCGAATCAACTTCTACAAAAAAATCTCATTTAATTATTGATTAACTATTATTATATATAATTCAGATTGTTTTATAGTATTTGTTATTTTTATTTAATAGCATAAATACAAAGCAAAAACACTATACTTGCACTTTTAAACTTTTTGTTTATCTTAATTTTTTAAATTTTTTCAAAGAAGGACGGAATGCCTGATTTTTTAGATTTAGATAATATATCACCTGACGAGCTGAGGGGCATAATATCCCTTGCCAAAGATATGAAGGGAAAGCTAAAGGAAGGTGAAGTGCAGATGCCGTTGATTGGCAGCCAGCTTGCCATGATATTTGAAAAACCTTCAACACGTACCCGTACTTCATTCGAAGTCGGTATCAACCAGCTTGGCGGTAACAGTATTATTTTAAATACTAATGACAGCCAGCTCGGCAGGGGTGAGCCTATTTCCGATACCGCCTGTGTATTATCAAGATATGTCGATATAATAATGATACGCTGCTTTTCGCACGATACGTTGCTTGAGCTTGCAAAATACGCTTCGGTTCCGGTTATTAACGGGCTGACCGATTATAGCCACCCCTGTCAGGTAATGGCGGATATAATGACATTTGAAGAACATAAGGGTGATATAAAAAATAAAAAAGTTGCATGGGTAGGTGATGCTAATAATGTTACTACATCATGGGTGCATGCTGCGGTAAAGCAAGGTTTTGAGCTTAGTATCGCAACTCCTGAGGCTCTCAAGCCTTCAAAAGAGCTGTGTAAATGGTTCAAAGAGAATAACGGCAAAGTATCGTTGACGACAAAACCTGAAGAAGCGGTGACCGATGCCGACCTTGTTACCACAGATACATGGGTTTCAATGGGTGACAAAGATACGGAAAAAAGAATTAAACTGCTTACACCGTATCAGGTAAATGATAGAATAATGGGGCTTGCGAAGAAAGATGCTATATTTATGCACTGTCTTCCTGCCCATAGGGGGGAAGAGGTCTCCGGCAGTGTAATAGACGGAAAACAGTCGGTTGTATTTGATGAAGCTGAAAACAGGTTGCACATACAGAAGGCTATTATAATTTGGTGCTTGAAAAAAACACTTTAAATATAGTAAACTGAGTTACCATGAAGGATCAAGATAAAGAAATTGCACAAAAGATAAAAGACGGGTCATATTTCAATGACGCACATGAATGGTATATGCAGCGATATATAACGGTTGTAACCGAAAGGTCTTTCCTTATAATATTAGCAGGCATATTTTGTATTTGCTTTATCCTTCTATCTTTAAATCTATCGGCTATAATAGATAAAACTCCAAAAGTACCGTTGCCTATAGAAGTTGAAAACTCAACCGATTATTTTTCATTCATAAAGCCCATCGCCAAAAAAGAAGAGACCACTCAGGAGGCTATGGCAAGGTATTTCATAGAGGATTATGTAAAAACACGTGAGGAATATCTACCGGATGAGATGTACGGTGAGAAATTCCAGTATAAAATGAAAAAAGTTAAAAGTACGTCATCTAAGAAAGTTCTTAACGAGTATATGAACTACATGAACGACCTTAACCCGTATAGTCCCGTTGCAAGATATAAGGATCATACCGAGCGTGCTATAAAGATCAGGAGCGTGGAGTTTATCGGAGATGATAAAACATCAGGTCAGGCTAGGGTTTTATTTACCGCAACAGTGATAGAGCCGAGGACTTCTGAAGAGCTTGAAGAAGAAAGGCTAAAAGAAGGAAAAGTTACAGGATACAAAAAAATTTCAAGAAGCAGTTGGGAAGCTACTGTACATTTTAGACTTCCTGATATAGAAACAATAGCCAGAACCGGTGCTCCGTTACGTTTTATAGTAAAATACTACGGAATAAGGTTGCTCGGTAAATAATTTATTAAGGTTTTATTAAAGGTTTTAATGATGAATTCATTTATATACAGATTGTTGATTTTTATAATATTTGTAGCTCCAAATGCAAGCTGGGCAATACAAAAGTCCAGACCTTTACCTATAGATAGCAGGTTGCGTGTTATTACCTACAACCCTAACGGCATTCACCATTACACAGGTTACTATAACTATCAGGCAAGTATAGTATTGGAAGAGGGTGAAGAGGTAAGAACCATATCAATGGGGGATACAAAGTCATGGCAGATAGTGCCGCAAGGTAACCGTCTATTTATAAAGCCGATAGCGGATAACCCTGAAGATGCCAATACTAATATGCTGCTAATTACAAGTAAGAGGATATATCACTTTATTTTACAGGCGGCTGAAGTCAGCGATGAGGGAATTAACGATCCCGAACTGGTTTTTGAAACGAAGTTCCTATATCCTGACAGCGGTAATGACAATAAAAGTGCCGTACTACAGTTCGGTAAACAAAAAAAAGGACCTGACCTGAGCGAGCCTGAAAAATATAACTTTAATTATACCATTTCCGGTTCGGAGCTTGTTGAGCCGCTACGTGTTTTTGACGACGGTGAGTTTACGTTCTTCCAGTTTAAAGATGTAAATGCAGACCTTCCGGCATTTTTCCTTGTCGATTCAAGAGGTGAAGAGGAGCTTGTGAATTATCGTATTGCCGGTGACTATATTGTAATTGAAAGGGTCACAAGTGTTTTTACACTCAGGCACGGTCAGGATGTAGTCTGCGTATTTAACGAAGCTAAACCTTTGCCTAAAAATAACATAATATAATTTATTAAAAGAACTTAGAATTATATTTGTTAAAACGGTTTTTATTGACTTATCCACATAAAATATTACAATCCGACACTTTTTATAGTATTTTCCATTTAATTTATAGTTATATGGAGGATACTATATTTAAAAATCAGATACTTACTTAACAAGAGGGTAAAATGCAACTGAGCGGAGCAGCGATAGTTATAAAGGCTTTGGTAGACCAAGGGGTAGATACTATATTCGGATATCCCGGTGGTGCGGTGTTGCCTTTATATGACGAGCTGTTCAAGCAAAACAAGTTAAGGCACATACTTGTGCGTCATGAGCAGGGTGCGGTGCATGCGGCAGAGGGTTATGCCCGTTCAACAGGAAAGATAGGTGCGGTTTTAGTAACATCGGGACCGGGGGCCACCAATACCGTAACGGGTCTTGCCGATGCTTATCTTGATAGTATTCCTATAATTTGTATAACTGGTCAAGTGCCGTCTCCGCTTATAGGTAGTGATGCTTTTCAGGAGGCAGATGTTGTAGGTATTACAAGACCTTGCACTAAGCATAATTATCTTATAAAAGAAGTGGAAAAAATAGAACATACCGTAAAAGAGGCAATACATATCGCAAGTACCGGGCGACCGGGACCCGTAGTTGTCGACATACCTAAAAATATCCAGAATATGACGGCAGAATATAAAAGCCTGAAAAATGTTACCAGAGAGTCATATAAGGTAACACTTGAAGGCGATGAAGCTGCTATAAAAAAAGCTGTTAAATTGATTGCTGCCTCCAAAAGACCTGTTTTTTATACAGGCGGTGGCGTAATTAATTCGGGTACTAAGGCTTCCGAGCTATTGACAAAATTCGTAAAAATGACAGGGGCGCCTATTACAAATACTTTGATGGGATTCGGCGGATATCCTGCTAATGATAAGCAGTTTTTAGGTATGCTCGGTATGCACGGCTCATATGAAGCAAATATGTGCATGGCTAAATGTGACGTTATGATAAATATCGGTGCTAGGTTCGACGACAGGATTACGGGTCGTCTTGATGCATTTTCGGTAGGCTCGAAGAAGATACATGTTGATATAGACCCTTCATCTATTAATAAAAATGTTATGGTTGATGTTCCGGTTGTGGGCGATGTGGCACATGTATTGGAGAAAATGATAGATATCTGGAAAAAAGAAAAACTATCATGCGATAAGGATTCACTTGAAAAATGGTGGAAGCAGGTTGAGCAATGGCGTGAAAAAGACAGCTTCGGCTATAAACAGTCGGGAAAGGCTATAAAGCCGCAATACGCTCTGGACAGGCTGAACGAAGCATTGCAGGGTAAGGATTTTTTTGTGACTACAGATGTTGGGCAGCATCAGATGTGGGCGGCACAATATATCAAGTTCGACAAGCCTAACCGCTGGATGACTTCCGGGGGGCTTGGTACTATGGGATACGGTTTGCCTGCCGCTATCGGGGTGCAGATAGGAAATCCCGATAAACCTGTGGTGTGCGTTTCGGGTGAGGCATCAATAATGATGAATATTCAGGAATTGGCAACGGCAGTTCAATATCGCCTGCCTGTTAAGGTATTCCTGATGAATAACAGCTATATGGGAATGGTACGCCAGTGGCAGGAGCTTTTCCATGGCGACAGACATTCTGAAAGCTATATGGAGGCATTGCCTGATTTTAAGGAGCTTGCAAAAGCATTCGGACTTACGGGGATTATTTGTGACAGACCCGAAAAGGTTGATGATGCCATAAAAGAAATGCTGGAAACAGATGGTCCGGTTTTTCTTGATATGCAAGTGGATAAGGCGGAAAATGTCTACCCGATGATACCTGCGGGTGCGGCTCATTACGAAATTGAGTTTAGCCCTAATGATAAGATTGAAGTTGATGAGGAAATAGCAAGGCAGAGGGTTTAGAGGTTATTATTATGTCTTATGTAGAAAATAATTTGTTACAAAGCGAGAAAATTGTTTTTAAAGCTGAAGTTAGCCCTTATATATATCTGAATTGCTTTGTGCTGTTAGTTGTTATTCCTTTCATTCTTATAAGGAATACTGGAAGGCTTGACGCACTTACTGAAGTGAGGGGATTTACAGCTTTTATTTTTGCAATATGGTCGGCTATCTTCGGATTAGTATCTTGGATTTATGCTGTAGTTTCAAGGTTTTCAACTGAGATTGCAGTTACTAATAAGAGGATTATAGTAAAATATGGTCTTATGTCTAGGTGTACGATAGAATTAAATTTGTCTAAAATAGAAAGCGTATCCGTTAACCAAGGTATTATGGGTAGATTTCTTAGCTATGGGACTGTTACAATTAATGGAACCGGAGGTATTAAGGTTGATTTTATACATAGCCCGCGTTCTATTGTAAGGTCTGTAAATGAACAGCTAGAGCTTGCCTAATAGAGCATAAAAGAAGCGACTTAGATAATGTGACTGGGCTTATATTATCTTTGTGGAGTTGAAAATGACAAATTTTAACGATTTACAAAAAAGACGAGATGAGATATTAGCCCTTTCAAAAGAATTTGGTGCGGAAAATATACGTGTTTTCGGCTCGGTTGCACGTGGTGAAGAAAAAGAAAACAGCGATATTGATATTCTGGTATCAATGCAGAAAAACAGAAGTTACTTTGACTTAATAGCTTTCCAAAATAGTTTAGAGGATTTGCTGCATACAAAAGTTGACGTATTATCGGATAGGGGGTTATATCACTCTATAAAGGAGCAGATATTAAATGAGGCAAAGCCGATATGAACAGGGATAAAGTTTATATTGACCATATAATCGAATGTATTGAAAAAGTTGAGGAGATGAGCCTTGAGGGAAAGGGGGCTTTTTTAGATAATTATAAAGTTAGAGATGTGATTCTTAGAAATTTGCAGGTTATGGCGGAGTCAACACAAAGAATATCCCAAGATATGAAAGAGTCAAACCCTAACGTAAAATGGTCGCAAATCTCAGGATTTCGGAATATCCTTGTGCATGAATATATGGGGCTGGATATGGAGCTTGTATGGGCGGTTATAGAAAATGATATACCGATTTTTAAAAAAACAATAAAGAATATAAGTAAGAAATTATGACAGAACAAACACAAGAAAGACATATTTTAGCGGTTTTGGTTGATAATGAGGCTGGGGTTTTAGGGCGTGTAGTAGGCTTGTTCTCGGGGCGTGGTTATAATATCGACAGCCTGACCGTGTCGGAAGTTAATAAGGAAAAAGGGCTTTCCCGCATTACCATAACTACATTTGCCGAGCAAAAGGTTGTTGACCATATCGTCACTCTTATTGAAAGGATAGTGCCTGTACATAAGGTTCATAATCTTACTGCCGACGGTGCTTTTGTTGAACGTACTTTGGCACTTGTAAAAGTTAAGGCAATAAAAGATAAACGGGCTGAGATACTTCATCTTGCCGATAGCTTTAATGCTAAGGAAGTTGACTCTACGGAAAAATCATTCGTGTTTGAAATATCCGACAACCCTATTCTGGTGAATGAATTTTTGGCGGCAATGAAGCAGTACGGCATATTGGAATTTGCCCGCACCGGTATAACCGCCATTGCCAGAGGTTCGGAAGAATTTTAACTAACGGCTTATTACCGATTTTGGTGACCGCTCGGATTCTTCTATTTTTTTCAACGGTGTATTGCCGCCGGATATATACTTAGTTGCTTTATCTTCAGGTGTTTTGAAAACAGCATCTTGCCAACTTGTTATCGGACGATCGGTAATAGTTTGAGTATGTTGTTGTTGCATTTTGTTTCTGACAAACGCAGAAAATTTAGTGTCGTTCATGATTTTAATTTTTTATAATTGTGGATATATTGGTATAACTTATATTGCATTAATCAAAAAATTCAAATGAAAAATTGAAAAATTATTTGTTTTTCTCTACAATTTTCAAAAAATGTAATTTGAAGGGTGGTATGCAAGAAATTTTAAATGATCAGGGGAAATTGATATTTTGTGTTATGTTTTTACTAGTGTTAGGAAATGCAATTGCTGCCATTTTTTTATTTGTTAAAGCAAAAACTTTTGTAAAAAATTCAATTGCTACAAAGGCAAAAGTTTTGAGTAGTAGTAATCAAGGGGTAGGTAATCATAGTTGTGTAGAACATACGGTTGAATACAAAGACCGTCTTGGAAGAAAAATAAAAGGAAAAATAAATTATAAATTAAAAACTATTGAAAACGGTAAAGAAATTTCAATTCTATACAATAAAGAAAATCCTGAAATAATAAAGCCCGATAGTAAATTCCATATATACATAATTCCGATTGCTTTAATAGAAAGTGCGGTAATTTTTGGGGGAATATTAATTTATTTAGTACATGAGGGAACGGCAAAAATTCCGTTTTAAGGCTTTGTTATAAGGTTTAATCCGATACAGCCGGTTATTATCATAACCATGAACAATATTCCCAAAGGCGAGATTGTCTCTTTAAACCATATCAGCCCTATCGCCGTTACTATCAACACACCGATTCCCGACCATACGGTATAGGCAATGCCGATTGGCAAGGTTTTTACAGCCTGACCGTATAAGAATATGCCGATTCCGAACAATATAAATGAGCCGCAGCCAAGAAAAAAATTATTGAAACCGTCGGACTGTTTCAGCATAGCATTTGCTATGACCGATATTAATGTACCTGAAAATAAAATTATCCATGCATTCATGGCGTTTTTTCTCTAAAATATAAAAACACTGTAATTTATCATACGCTGAATTTTTCTAAAAGAAAAATTATAATGGTATTTTTACTTGAACTTCTCTTTCTTATTACAGAATCGGCAGGTAATGGTTATAACGCCTTTGACCTTCATTTTCTCACGCTCATCTTCGGACATCATATCTAAAGCCATTTCCATGCGTTCTCTTGAGCATCTGCATCTGGCTTCAAGTTTTGACGGGTCAAAAATCCTTACGCCGTCTTCATGGAACAATCTGTATAATAGTGTAGGCATGGGCAGGTTGTCGTCTATCAACTCTTTGTCGGTAACGCTATCTAGTAATATACTAGCACGTTCAAAGTCGTCTTCATGACGGTTTGATATTTTTTTGCCGCCTTCTTGTGCAATACGCTGCAACACTATGCCGCCTGCATGCCATGTTTTGTTGATTTTATTTGCGGTAACTTCCATTACAACGTCCAATTGGTCTGATTGTCTGAAATATTCAACAATACAACCTGAAAGGCTTTTTCCGGCTAAAGGTACGATTGCCTGATATGCCCTTTCACCTTTGTTATCAATTGTTATCACAACATTACCGTTTCCGAAAAGTTCGGTTATATCCTGCTCCTTACGTCCCTCAGCTTCAAGATCATGCATCTTCTTTTTGTCTTTTACATGCGTGTAACCCCTCAAATGACCGTCTGACGTGTAATCGGCACTTACAAAACTTATTGCTCCGTTACCCTGAGCCTGTATTGAAATTATACCTTTCAGCTTCATCATAGTGCCTACCATGGATACCAGAACCAGAAGCTCTCCAAGAAGCTGTGATACGCGTAACGGGTATTTGTGGTCGCTTAATATCTTATGGACTTCTTCATTAATCCGTACGAAACGACCTCTTATTCCTGATTTTTCTATCATGAAAGGAAGGGAGGCGTTCCTTAAAATGTCATTGCTGTTAGCAGGTAAATCAAATTGCATACAATCTCAATTATAAACTATTTGAGCCGGCATTACTATAATTTATTCAAAATAGCAAGCTTATGTAACCCGAATATTATTGGCAGTGTTCGTTATAGATAAATTTTGTTATAGGTTAATTTATTTCAGAATCTCTACACTAAAAATCCACGCAGCGACCGCCTTTTTCCCAGTCACCATAGCGAGTAGGCTCCAAGCCTTTAGGACCTCCATGCTCTTGTGTTTCAGAATTATCTTCTTGCTCGGTTAATTCATTTATTTCCGAGTCCTGTTTTTCTTTTTCCATTCTACTGTTTTTGAAACCTTTTCTTTTTTATAAAACTACAAAGCCTGAGAAATATCGTTTATAAGGTCATCTACATCTTCAAGCCCCACCGATAAACGCAGCATTCCCTGTGTAATATCAAGCTTTACCTGCTCTTTAGGGTCGATATTAGAATGGGTAGTTGATGCAGGGTGAGTTATCAATGATTTTGAATCACCTAAGTTATTGCAAATATCGATTATTTTCAACTTGTTCATAAAAGCGAACGCAGCATCTTTGCCGCCTTTCACCTCGAAAGCTATCATATTGCCGCCTCTATCCATCTGCTTGCATGCAAGGTCATATTGCGGGTGTGACGGAAGTCCGGGGAAAATCACCCTTTGAATATGTTTATTCCTTTCTAAAAACTGGGCTACCTTATCGGCATTATCACAATGACGCTGCATACGTATTTCTAAAGTTTCAAGTCCCTTGAGGAACACCCATGCGTTAAACGGACTCATAGCCGGCCCCGTATGCCTGTGGAAAGGTGTTACCACCTCTTCAATGAACTGCTTACTGCCCAAAATCGCACCGCCCAAACAACGCCCCTGTCCGTCAATATGCTTGGTAGCCGAATATACGACGCAGTCAGCCCCAAGCTCCAAAGGATGTTGCAGCATCGGTGAGGAGAAAACGTTATCAACAATAAAGAATGCTCCGTGTTGTTTGCATAGCTTAGCTACAGCTTCAATATCCACCAGCTCAAGGTTAGGGTTTGAAGGGGACTCGATAAATACATATTTTGTATTTTTTTTGAAAGCCGATTCCCATTCTTTCATATTCTTGCCGTCTACCAGTGTAACCTCCACACCAAGACGAGGCATCACCTCGGTAGCGATATAATAGCACGAACCGAACAGAACTTTACTTGCGATTAAGTGTTCACCGGGTCTTATCTGACATGCAAGCGAAGCAAAAACCGCCGCCATACCGCTTGCTACCACACATGCGGCTTCCGCACCTTCCAATAATGCAAGGCGTTTCTCAAGCATAGCAAGAGTAGGGTTGCAATATCTTGAATATACAAATCCGGGTGCTTCGCCGTTAAAGCGGCTTTCCGCCACTTCTGCCGACTCGTAGCAAAACCCTGAATTAAGGAAAATAGCCTCGCTGGTCTCACCGAAATTAGAACGCAGTGTACCGCCCCTTACGAGCTTGGTATTTATCTTCCAGTTTTCCTGATTCTCTTTATTTTTCACGATTCCTCGCCTTCTTCTTATTCATTTTTGCTAGCAATAACTAGCCTAAAATTACAGTTTTGTCCAATATATCTTTATATTTACACTTTTATGACTATAATCCTTCAAAAAACTAACTTGCGGTAAATTAATATGTTTGACTTGTCATGGTCGGAGATGTTCGTAGTAGCGATAGTAGGGTTACTTGTTATAGGCCCTGAAGAATTGCCTGCGGTAGTACGCAACTGCAAGAAGGTAATAGCCAAGATAAAAAACACCGCCAAAGAATTCACCTCAGCCATTACCGACATTGACGAAATAGACGACATAAAAAAAGAAGCACAAAAATTGAACGAGGACATGAAAACCATAATTGACCTTGAGGGAAATGAACAGCCTACTTACGATATTTCTGATATGATTAAGGAAAAAAAGCCTGACAAAACCTCAAATAATTAACCTTTTTTTAAGGCATGATGTATATAATTAGCATTGTTGAATTAGCATGGAGTGAGTAACAACAAATGCATCAAAGCCACAGGGATTTTCTTGAAAGGATTTTATCACATATAGAGCAAAAGCCGTATGAGTCCGTAGGTATATATGATTCGTTGGGTAAGATTCTGGCGACGGATATAAAAGCTTTACGCCCGTTTCCTGCCAAGGACACGGTATCTGCCGACGGATATGCGATAATTTGCGAGAACACAAAAGACGCACCCATCAATCTGCACATTGTCGGAGAATCAATCGCAGAAAGCCCTTTTAGCGGAAAGGTAAACGACGGTCAGGCTGTGCGTACTTATGTAGGTTCACCGTTACCTGAAGGAACAGATACGGTAATTGAAGATAACGAATGTGAGGTTGAAGGGGACTCAATAAGGATAAACACAACGGTATTACACAGCCAGAATATCTTATATTGCGGTATAGACTTTCAGATAGATGAGGTAATGCTAAAGAGGGGCTATAAGATTACCGCCATAGACCTTGCTATTGCCGCCTCCATGAACCTGTCATCGCTCAATGTCAGCAAACCCCCTGAGGTAGGCATATTAGAGATAGGCGATATGCTTATAAAACCGGGTGAGGGCTTAGATCCCGAACAAACAATATCCACCACCGATATAATATTAAATTCATTTGCCAAATCCGAGGGGGCTAATGCAAAAGACTACGGCATTGTGTCTGAAAATGAAGGCTCAATAACCAAGAAGCTGAAATCTATCAAGGGCATGGATTTGATAGTCACAACGGGCGGTATCTCAAAATCATCTTCAGACGCATTGAAAAAGGTACTGGAAAAAAACAATAATACCCTTGAAACTCTTAAACTGAGCTTAAGCGAGGATATATCTATCATATTTTCTAAAATAGGTAAGACACCCTTATTATGCTTACCTTCGCACCCGATATCGACCTATATTGCCTGTATATTGTTCTTAAAACCGATTATACGCTACATGAACAATTCCACAGAAAAAACACATTTTAACGACATTGCCGTATTAGACCGTGATTTGGACGTGAACGACCTGAAAATGGATTATATATGTTCACACCTTACCACCGATGACGGCAAAACATTAAAAGCAATGCCGGCATCTTCATATGACAAAATGTTGATGTCTACCCTTTTAAGTTCCGATTGTCTGGTACAGGTTAATAAAAAAGGCTGTAAAAAAGGTTATTCGGTCGGTATAATTCCTTTTAGTTAAATATTTTCATTTATTTTGCCATACGCCTATTTATAGTTTTTCCAATAACTTCCGTATGGTTAATAGAGAGATTTTATCCTTGTGGCTCCAGCCCCCCGTAATTCGACCGGGTGACATTAACACATAAACGTTATTTAGAAATTACTATAGATGCTAGTAGTATAGTGATATAGAAGTATGAGTATTTGATATTAGGTATATTGTATCCTGCAAACGCAAAATCCATTTATTAAAAAATGGTGGGGGAGGAGGGATTTGAACCCCCGACCAAGGCGTTATGAGCGCCCTGCTCTAACCACTGAGCTACTCCCCCAAAAGGACAAGAGGGGTATAATTAGCCAACAAATAATTATTTTGCAAGTAAAATTATCAGATATCCCTTAAAGTTTTTTACTTAATCGCTCTGAACTACAAATTTATGGATGAATTATTGATATTTTTTATTTTTATAAGCAATGAGTTAAAATTCAAAAAAGTTTAGAAATTTTTCTCCAAATTAATGTCAACACCAAGGCACATATAACTGAAGCAATCACTGTAATTATTAAAGAATCAAAAAATTGCATTAACAATATGCATGATATAAACAAAAATATAAAAAACTCGATTAGATAATCAAAAATATTTCTTATTTTTGTCAAAATAAGGAAATCCTCCTTATTCAGAAGATTATTTTTTATTAAATATTTAAATATAAATAAATTTATTACAGCATATGAACCTATTATGATCCAATGAGGCAAAGAAAAATAATCATCAACTTCAATATCAAAGTAATTAAATGCTGCCACCGCTATGGCAAGTAGTAACAACTCTCCAATAATATATCCTATTAAAACACCAATGTTATTTTTTTTATTAGTCAAAATTAAAACTCCTAATAAATATTATTAACTTCAAGATTAAGAAATACATTTCAAAACTAATTACATTAAACTTTGCATTATTTTCAGCAGCAGTTCTTTTTTGACCGAACTGCTACGCCACACCATGCTTATAGTTCTTTTTGGCGGTGGTTTATGAAAAGGGATATACACCAGAGTGTCATTTTCCCTTACGGCTATTTTCGGGATAAGCGTTATTCCCACATTGGCTATAACCATCTGCCTCAACGTCTCTAGACTGGTTGCCCTGAACTGCTCTTTTTCCCTAGCCCCTATCAATGAACATATATCTAAAGCCTGCTCCCTCAGGCAATGACCGTCGTCCATAAGGAGCAGGCTCTCCCCTGATAGCTCGTTCCTGTTTATAACCTTATTGCCTGCAAATTTATGCGAAGGAGGAACGGCAAGCAAAAATTCATCTTCAAATAATACGCTATGTTCTATTGTAGGGATTTCCATAGGAAGCGGAGTTGCCAAAAATGCCGTATCAATCTCACCGGCAAGCAGCTTCTTGATTAAAACTTCTGTTTTTTCTTCAATTAAGAAAATTTTTAGTTTAGGAAAATTTTTTGTTATCTTGGGAATGGCGACAGGTAAAAAATAAGGTGCAAGAGTCGGGAATGCCCCTATCCTTATTTCTACAGCCTCAGGGTCTTTAGCTATTTTAATCAGCTCGTCGATACGCTGGGTTTCATCTATTATATTTTTCGCCCGCTCTATTATTTTCCGACCGATGTCAGTTACCATCACATGTTTATTGTTACGCTCGAATATTTTTACACCGAAAGCACTTTCAAGCTTTTGAATTTGCATACTAAGTGCCGGTTGACTGACGTTGCATTCTTCCGCCGCCTTGCCGAAATGGCTATGCTTTGCTATTGAGATAATGTACTGAAAATCACGTATATTCACATCATAAGTATAGCTTATCGTTTATATAAAATCAATATATTATACATATGGCTTTATATAGGTATAATAAAACTATAGGGGCAAGAAAATATAGTAAATTAAGTATATAATTACACCCGTCATTACCCGAATTTGCGAAGCAAATTATAGGGTAATCTAATGAGATCGCCCTATAGTTTCCTACGGGAACTCGGGCGATGACGTAATTAGATAGTAAAATTACTATATTTTGTTCCAAAAGTAAGAAATCAAAAATCAATAATAATGGAGAGTAAAATGTTAGGAGTTGGAGAAAATTTCCCACAGTTTAATTTAAAAGCGGTAGACGGAAAACCGTTCAAGGATATAACTATAGATAATGTATTCGTAGATATCGACGAAAAATCATATAAAGGAAAGTGGATGGTAGTATTTTTCTACCCCAAAGACTTTACGTTCGTTTGTCCGACTGAAATAGCTGCGTTCGGTGACCTTGTAGAAGAATTTTCAGACAGGGATACGCAGGTGCTTACAGGCTCAACCGATAGTGAATTTGTTCACTGGGCGTGGCGTAAGCATCAGGACGAACTGCGTGACCTTCCTTTTCCTATGCTTGCCGATGTAAAGCGTGAGTTGACATCAGCACTTGGCATTCTTGACAAAAATGAGGGGGTTGCCCAGCGTGCAACTTTCATAGTTGACCCTGACGGCATTATCCGCCACGTAAGCGTAAACGACCTAAGCGTAGGACGTAACCCGAAAGAGACTTTACGCATATTAGATGCTTTACAAACCGATGAGCTTTGCCCTTGTAACTGGAGCAAGGGTGATGAGACTATCGACCTGAAAACAGCTACAAAGTAACTTTTACATAACAAAACAATGAACGGAGGGTATTATGCATATTTTATTTAAAACAATATCCTATGGTATAACGCACATAATCGTTGCTACAATAGTAGCTTACGCCCTGACGGGGAATATTGCCGTAGCACTTAGCATAGGCTTGATAGAACCGATTGTGCAGACTTTTGTATTCTCCGTTCATGAGCTTATTTGGGAAAAGAAGGTATCTTTTAGCAAATGCTCGCACGATTTTGGATTCGTAAAGAAAATATTAAATGGAAACTAACAAATAAGAAGGAATATAACAATGTCAATAAAAGATATACGCTCATCATTGGGTGAGTACGCAAAAGATATAAAATTGAATTTGGGCAACGTATTAACGGAAGAAGGCTCACCTGACTTAAACCTTAGTCAGATAAACGGTATTGCACTTGCCTCTGTTTATGCTACCAGTAATGAAGAACTAATAAAAGCCGTAGAGAGTGATGCTAAAGAGCATTTATCCGAAGATGAGGTAAATGCCGCCAAAGCATCTGCTACCGTTATGGCAATGAACAATATATATTACCGCTTTGTTCATCTGGCATCTGACAAGGATTACGGAAAAATGCCGGCAAATCTGCGTATGAATATAATAGGCAATCCCGGTATTGCGAAAGTTGACTTTGAGCTTTACTCTCTTGCCGTATCGGCAATAAACGGCTGCGGTATGTGTATAGATGCACATGTAAGGCAGGTTGAAAAGGAGGGTGTAAGCAAGACCGGTATTCAATCCTCAATAAGGATAGCCTCGGTTATAAACGCTACGGCACAGGCTCTTACTATAGGATAAAAAAGTGCAAAGCCGTCATACATCGAAAGGTTTCGGCGTATGACGGCGGAGCGTAGCAATTACCAAAAGAATTACTACTTGCTATTCACAGCATCACTAACATTAGCAAACTCTTCAGCACTTAAGGGTATAAGACCCTTGTCTATCAGATATCCTTCTTCACCTATTGCTTTAGAACTCACCAACTCTTTGGCGAACTCCCTTAGACCCGGTGTTTTATCAAGATGTGCGTCTTTTAAGTAAACATATAACGGACGTGAAACCGGATAGCTTCCGTCAGCTATATTTTCAAATGTAGGCTCTACTCCGCTTATCTTGGCTCCCTGAACATATGATGAATTCTGGTCAAGAAAGCTAAAACCGAAAATGCCTAGAGCCTTGTCGTTATTAGAAATTTTTTGTACTATAAGATTGTCATTTTCACCGGTTTCAATAAAAACACCGTCCTCCCTTATTGCGTGACATGCTTTTTTAAGTGCTTTTTTATCAGGATAAGCCGCTTTGAACTCGGGAAATTTTTCACAGGCATGTTCCATTATCAATTCAACGAAAGCGTCCCTCGTGCCTGAAGTCGGAGGAGGGCCGTAAATTTCAATATCATTTGCCGGAAGTGACGGATCAATATCACTCCATTTTTTATTCGGATTAGCAATTAACTTGCCGCCTGAAGGAATCATCTTAGCGAGAGCTTGAAACAACTGCTCCTGTGTCAGATCCATTTGTTCTGCACCCAAAACATTGGCAAGAACAATACCGTCATAACCGATTTTTATTTCAGTTATATCCTTAACTCCGTTATTAGTGCATTGCTCACGCTCACTTTGCTTTATCGGACGTGACGCATTTGCAAGGTCGGTTGTTTGCTCCCCAACACCTTCACAGAATAATTTGAATCCTCCACCGGTACCGGTAGACTCTATTATAGGTGTTTTGAACTGCCCGCTCCTGCCGAATTCTTCAGCGGCAACAGTTACAAAAGGATATACGGTTGAAGAGCCTGCCGCCCTTATCTGGTTTGACGCAATTGCAGAAGAACCTATTGATGTTATAAAAATAGATGTACAAATAACTTTTTTTAGCATTATTATCTCCGGATATTAACAATCTTTAACTATTTAACAGACAATATATTATTTGAAAATAAAATCAACACATTTAACTAGAACAATAGAAAGCTTCGAATGTAATAAAAGCATTGTACCTAAATTTCTTTTGTAATGTAATTGCATTAATTTTGCTTTATAATAGAAGCTATTGAATTTTTTATAAAATTTTAATCTTATTGAGAGTCTATGGGGTATTCTAAACATTGTCCGAAGTGTCGGGGTTCGGGAGCCAGAGGGGGGTGGCTCGGCTTTTTTTTACTACTCCCTTTTCACTTGTTAGAAATTTTTACCCGTTCATTTTATGTATTGGGCTGGATAATACTGGTTGTAATCACTGTGCTGATACCTGCAATAATTTTTGATGACAAATACGAATATGTCAAAAACCTACCCGAACATATAGTGATATCGGCAACTTGTTTAGTAACTATAATTTTCTTGGTTACATTAAAAACCGTTTTTAAATATATACGCTGCAAAGAATGTAACGGCACGGGTTCAACATCAATCGAAAATGAGGAAGATTCCGCCCTGCCAAGCTAGGAAAATCCTCTATGACGGTATGCATTAAGCCGCCTGTTTATTTTCAATACGCGGGAACACACCCTCCGGTTTTGGAAGCGGTGTTTCCGGTTTTAGTGCATATTTTTCGTTGAGGTTAGAAAAATTACGTTCATTCTTATCAATTGCCAACTGGTCTAAAATTTTATTCGCAGCTATAGGTGTAAATGGTTGTAAAATTATAGATATTATCCTAATTGTTTCTGCTAACACATATAAAACTGTTGCCATGCGGTCAGGGTCTTCTTTTTTTAATTTCCACGGCTCTTGTTTGTCGATATAGTTGTTAGCAGCTGAAGATAGTGCAAACAGATTCTCAATTGCATGTGAGAACTCCAACTTATTCATGTGCAAAATGTATTTATCAAGGTGCTTGTGAGTTAAGTCGAAGAATAATTCTTTATCGCTATCTGTAATTTTAAATTCAGGAACAACGCCATCACAATTCTTAGCAATCATACTAAGCGTTCTTTGTGCCAGATTGCCGATATTATTGGCAAGGTCGCTATTAATACGTTCTGCCATAGCATCTTTAGAAAAATTTCCGTCATTGCCGAACGGTACTTCACGCATGAGGAAATATCTGGTTTGGTCGATACCGAATTGTTCTATAAGTTCTTTTGGAGCGATGACATTGCCAAGTGATTTTGACATTTTTTCGCCTTCAATCGTCCACCAGCCATGTGCTACTATTTTTTTAGGCAAAGGCAAATCAGCCGCCATTAAAAAGGCCGGCCAGTAAACCGCATGAAAACGTAGTATGTCCTTACCGACAACATGTACGGGGGAATCTTCAGGATTTTGCCAGTATTTTTTATATTCTTTACAGTCCGTATCAGGGAAGCCGATAGCGGTTAAGTAGTTAGTAAGTGCATCTATCCATACATACATAACGTGTTTTTCATCGTCAGGGACAGGCACTCCCCAATTGAACGTAGTGCGGGAAATAGAAAGGTCACGCAACGCACCCTCAACAAAATCCTTACCGCCACGCACGAAGCTTACTACCTCGTTATATCTTGATTTGGGAGTAATAAAATCAGGGTTTTTCTCGTAAAAATCAAGCAGCTTTTGTTGAAAAGCGGAAAGTTTGAAGAAATAGCTTTCTTCTTCTACCCATTCAACTTCCGCACCTGTGGGGGCGAGTTTTTTGCCGTCTTTTTCGATTAACTCATCTTCGCCGTAATATGCCTCATCACGCACAGAGTACCAACCTGCATAGCTATCAGAGTATATATAGCCGTTATCCTTTATCCTGTTCCATAAAGCTTGTGCCGCTTTTTTATGGCGCTCTTCGGTGGTGCGGATAAAGTCATTGTTGGTGACATTAAGCAGGTTCTCATTTTCTTCATCGGGGCATTTTACCAATGTGCGGAAACGCTTTGAGACCTCATCGGTGAAACTCTGTGGGTCAATGCCTGCATTTTTGGCCGCTTTATCAACCTTTTGCCCATGTTCGTCTGTGCCTGTTAAAAACTTTACATCATAGCCGTCTAGGCGTTTAAACCGTGCCATCACATCGCATGCGATAGTTGTATAGGCATGACCTATATGCGGTGAGTCGTTTACGTAATATATCGGGGTGGTGATGTAAAAGCTTTTTTTTGTTGTCATTGTTCTTATTAATTAAATTTTGTTGTTTTCACAAAAGTTTCCTAACTTTTGTGAAAATGGATTCCACTATAATTTGTTTTCCTAAACAAATTTACGGGAATGACGAGAAAAGATTGAAACGGAATATATCAAATATTACTTTTATTACAATAGGGTATTTTATCTAATTATCGGGCACATTAAATTATCATAATTGTATAATTTATACTTTACTAATGCGGTACAAGTTACTAACGTACTGATGTTTTTTTACTAACAGTAAGGTTTTATTTATGAAATATTCACATATTACCGCAACATTAGCTGTTACTGCGACATCCTCAAGTGCATTTGTGCCACAAAGTTTTACACAAAGAGTCGGCAGACCGCAAACTTCGTCATCTGAACTATTTTACATTAATGATAATGGTGATTTTAATGAAGGCTATGATAAGTTGAAAAAAAATGATTCGATTTCACCATCTGCAAAAAATGCTGAATCAAAACAAGAGCTACAACCTAAGGAGTTTGAAAAGGTGGTAGGTCTGGAAAAAAATATAGAAAGGATGGTTAAGCTAGGTGTTCATATAATAAATCCATTTCGTAGTGAGCCTTTAACCGAAAGGCAGAAAATGATAAAAGATAATGTGGTTGACCCTATAGCTAAATTAAGTGGCGGATGTGCTTTAATAGGTGCGACAGGGGTTTTAGCTGCTGTAGGAGCTGTAAAATTAACGACAGATGCTTTGAACCAAAACTTTCCTGAAACATTTGGACACAAAGAACCAATAGAAAGAGTAAATAAAGAACCATCGGAGTCTGCTTATACTTCTTCAGGTTATATAATGGGTGATAGTTATGCTACTAAAATAGCTAGAGAGCACTTGTATAAATCGCAACAATCAAATGGACAATCAATTTTCAGATAGTGCTTGGGCATTTATTATATAAGTTAGCGCCAATGTTTATTTGCTTGCCTACCTAACTACATTTATTAGTAAGGGTAATGAAATATAAAAATCTAGCAAAAACATCTTTACAAGCAATGCCAAGGGGGCGTAACTTTTCCGATAGTTTAATAAGGAATAAATTTGTGCCTAATATAAAATGTCTTGATGAAGTTTTGCAAAAAATGAAAGTGCCGTATGAAGAAACGGTATATCAAAAAGGCTACCGTTATGGTGAGGGAACCGCTTTAAGGCTTGTAAGACCTAAAAACACAGAACAGCTATCTGAAATTTTACAGTGTTGTAATAGCGAGGGAATCGGTGTTGTACCGCAAGGAGGCAATTCGGGACTGGTGGGCAGTTCTACGGCGGATAATTCGGGAAAACAGGTGGTAATCGGTACGGATTTGCTTAATAAGGATATTTTTCAACTAGAGGGAAATAGCCTGAAAGTCGGAGCAGGATTTATATTAGATACGGTAAATCAAAGGCTTGAAAATGAAGGTATGTTCCTGCCTATTGACATAGGTGCAAGCGGTTCGGCAAATATCGGCGGGCTGATATCTACCAATGCCGCAGGCTCAAGAGCCGCAAGATATGGCAATACCAAAGCAAGAACAAGCGAGATAACCGTAGTTACGGCAAACGGTGAAGTAAAGCAAATTAAAACAGATATGAGGGCTGTAGACCCCGAACTACCTCAGGATAACAGCAAGATAGACCCGAATAACCCGTTCATAGGTTCGCAAGGGTATCTGGGAGTTATAGCAGATGCGGTTATGATCGTTGAGCAAAAACCTATCCGATATGAAACAGTTGTTTTAGTGCCTAAAAATATTGAGGCAATAAGTAATATAAGGCAAGAATTACAAAATGATTTTAGTGACGGGCTGATTGCTTTTGAAGGTATGTCGGGCGAAGCTCTCAGGCTTGTAGGCAAAAACATACAAAATACCGGATATCTGTTCGCCGATGAACCGCAAAAAGTGGACTATGCGTTGCTGGCGGAAGTGGCAACTAAAGATGAAAACGAAGATTTAGACGCAATGCTCTACGCTACTTTAGAACGCCTGACGGATAGCAAAGATGTGACTACCGGACTTATGGGAAATTCCCACCTTTACTGGCATCACAGACATCACATATCCGAGGCGATAAAGCTTGAAGGGCAGGTTATAGCGACAGATATTGCCGTGCGTGGGGCTGATAATCTTAGTGCTTTCAGACTGGAGGCAAGCGAAAAACTTAAAAACGATTTCCCCGACCTTATGATAGTACCGTTCGGGCATGAGGCACTGGGGGCTATGCATTTTAATATGGTATGTCCTAAAGAAAAAGAGCTAAGTCCCGCTTTAAAAAAGGAAATACAAACTGCGGTTTATGAACTGGCGGTAGGCAAATATAAAGGGACGTTCAGTGCAGAGCATGGTGTAGGTCCTCATAATGCATGGGCGTATGACAGGTTTACGGCAGATAGCGTAAAGAGTCAGGCAGAAAAACTAAAACGGCAATATGACCCCAAAGATATTATGAATCCTAATTTAAACTATGGTTTTAGCAAGCTTAAAGGATTAAATGTTACTTGATACACCCCCTTTGATTAAAAAGTTAATAAATTCTTAATGAAGCGTTGTTATTATTGGAAGTTAAGTATTAATTTTTGATAATTCACGATTATGCCGATAGATTTAGATGCCGATAGGAACTTAGACTTAAAAAATGAATTATTTTTTTACCAAGACGAATTGTTAAAAAAACATAGCAGAGGAAAGCTTGGCATACATTCAAGTGAAACCGAGCCTGCCGTTATTGCCCAAGCCATGGCGGTTGAGGCAAAGAACAGCACTCTTGCGAATGAAACAGAAGAAAGTAAAAGTGAATTGTCCGAGTTTGCCCTGAATTTACAAAGCAATCTTGAGGTTATCCCCTCTACGTTTATTCCGGAATTTAAAAAAGGTGTTAATCCTGATGAATATTTGCAAAGAACAGAATATGTTGCCGATATCGCAAAAACAGCGGAAGCACAACTAGAACTGCAAGGAGTAAATGTATCAAATGATGTTGTTGAGGCTGCAAAGGTTAGTGCGTTAACCGAGATATTAGGCGATTCAAAGCAAAACGGTAATAATGAATCAGGTTTACCTGAGCGAGGTTTGAAGCGTCAGGATACTACGAACCCTAATGAACTGCAACAAGCGATAGAAGCTTCAAAAAGAGAGGCTTTACCTCAAGGGCTTTCTCGTCAGGATACTATGAATGATCCGGAGTTTAAAGCTGCATTAGAAGCTTCAAAAAGAGAGGCTTTGCCTCAAGAGCTTTCCCGTCAGGATACTATGAATGATCCGGAGTTTAAGAACGCATTAGAAGCTTCAAAGAGGGAAACAAGAAATAATCCGAGGTCAGATGTAGCAAAAGCCGCTTCATTACAATCTAACAGGAGCATAACAGAAAGTTTTCAAGGCTCTGATTCTCAATTGCCTGATGATTACAGTTATTATGGTGAAGGGGACGAAAGAAAGAAGCCCGCCAAGCCAATTAAGCTTGACAGGAGGGAGGGGCAGAGGCGGAATAAAGGAGTCGAGGATTATATCCCTCCTCCTTCGATAGCGGAGTTAACAGGAGGTGAGCAAGGAAAAAGTTCGGGAGACCCTGAATTTCAATTATCTTATGATAAGGGAGCCGGCAGACCGGCTTTAGATAGGCAAAGTAGTATTGATAGTACGGCAGCTGTTATCGGCGATGATTTTAGTAAGAGCAGATCAAGAGGATTAGGAAGGCTCTCTGAATCCGAAAGAACCGTTAAAGGAAGTAATACTTCTACTAGGGAGCGTAAGTCTGAAACCGCAGAAAGAACCGCTTCCCGACAGTCGGAGTTTTCACCGAACGCCTATGTTAAAAAAGAAACAAAAAGAAGCGAGAATAAGCCGAGTCATAAACATACCGACAGGCATTTTAAGCAAGAGTTCGGAAAAGACGATGATGATGCCGGTCGGAGGGGAGGAAGACCTTCAGGAGGGCGTGGCGGTAGATAAGAATATAATCGCATTCGTATAAAAACCCTTGCAAAATCTAATAATTAGTATATAAATGCCCTCTTTTTACAGATAAGAGTACTGCTTGGCGAACATGGCATGCCTTCAGGCTCGAAATATTAACCCATTTATAAATGGAGATAAAAATGCCTAAACTAAAAACTAAAAGCAGCGTTAAAAAACGCTTTAAGCTTACCGCTTCGGGAAAAGTAAAGCATAAACCTGCCGGTAAAAAACACGGTATGGTTAAGCGTTCCAAGAAGTTTATCAGAAATTCACGTGCTATGGCTGTCCTTTGTAAGGCCGATGAGCGTATTATTAAACTGTTCATTAGAAAATAAGGGAGAAATAAAATGCCATTAGCAAAAAACGGAACCGTAAATAAAAAACGTCACAAAAAAATATTAAAGATGGCAAAAGGTTATCAGGGTCGTAACAGAACCTGTTTCCGCGTTGCCGTTGAAAAGGTGGAAAAAGGTCTGCAATATGCATATCGTGACCGTCGCAATAAAAAGCGTGACTTCAGAAAACTATGGATACAGCGTATCAATGCCGCCGCAAGATTGAACGGACTTACTTATTCTAAATTGATAAGCGGTCTTAAACTTGCCGGTATAGAGCTTGACCGTAAAGTTCTGTCTGATATCGCAATAACTGACGAGGCAGGTTTTAAGGCTATTGCCGAAAAAGCCGCTAAAGCCTTAGAAAAAAATAGCAAAGCCGCTTAAACTTATAATCGGCAATATACAAATTGAAAAGAGGGCGAAGTGGTGTTAAAACTATCTCGCCCTTTTTTAACGGTTAGTGAATAGTGGTTAGAGTTCAGTTTAATAATAATTACTATTGAAGATTTTTAATTATAGTTATTTAAAATAACTTCCTTACCATAGGCTGTCATCCCTGTGAATTTTCGTAGAAAATTATAGGGGGATCTTGTGCAGTTTATAGAAGATCCCCGCACTTAGGCGGGGATGACATTAATAGGTGGAAGTTAATTTAAAGGACTATAAATTCACATTTACTATATACAGATTGGCGGCAAATTGGCTGCTAGTAATTATAAAAGGATTAAAAATGAGTGAATTGGAAAATATCCAACATCAGGCAATAGAAGCGGTGGCTAATGCCGGTTCGATAAAAGAGCTTGAACAAGTCAGAGTCGAGCAGCTAGGGAAAAAAGGTGTTATTTCTCAGCAGCTACAAAAACTGGGGAAGTTGCCGCCGGAGGAACGTAAGCAGTTCGGACAGGAAATAAATCTGGTTAAGGTAGCGGTCAGTGATGCGATTGAGGTCAAAAAGTTTGAGTTGGAAGCATTGGAACTGGATAATCGCCTGTCTACGGAAAAGGTCGATGTTACATTGCCTGTCAGACCTGAAAGTAAGGGGCGGATACACCCTATATCACAGGTGATAGATGAGTGTGTGGCTATTTTTGCCGGCATGGGGTTTAATGTTGAAGAAGGCCCTGAAATAGAAGATGATTTCCATAACTTTACGGCTCTTAATATTCCTGAGAACCACCCTGCACGCCAGATGCAGGATACTTTTTACATGCCTGCCAATGAAAATGGCGACAAGCTTGTATTGAGAACGCATACATCGTCGGTACAGATAAGACATATGGAAAATGAAAACCCTCCGTTTAAATTCATAGCACCGGGAAGAGTCTATAGAAGCGATTATGACATGACGCATACCCCTATGTTTCACCAGATTGAAGGGCTATATATAGACAGGGATGTTAATATGGGACACCTAAAAGGCTGCCTGCACAATTTCTTAAAAGCGTTTTTTGAACTAGATGATGTGCCGCTGCGTTTCCGCCCGTCTTTCTTTCCGTTTACCGAGCCTTCTGCCGAGGTGGATATAGGGTGTAGCCGTAAAGAAGGTGAGTTAAAGATAGGCACGGGCGATGACTGGCTTGAAATACTGGGCTGCGGAATGGTACACCCGAATGTGCTGCGGAATGTCGGTATTAATCCTAACGAATATCAGGGGTTTGCTTTCGGTCTGGGGATAGAAAGACTTTCCATGCTGAAATATGGAGTTCCTGATTTGAGGAACTTCTTCGACTGTGATATAAAATGGATGGAACATTATGGATTCGGAGCGTTACACAAGCCTAGTCAGGTTAGCGGTTTGTAGCATTTTCCTAATAAAATCCGAGGGATTACGGTTATTGATTAATTAATATTAGTAAAGATTAAAAATGAAATTCACATTAAACTGGCTAAAAGAATATTTAAAAACAGATGCTTCATTAGAAGAAATAGTTGAAAAGCTTACGGCTATCGGTCTTGAGGTGGAAGAAGTGACCGATAAGTCCAAAGAGCTTGCTGATTTTAAGATAGCACAGATATTAGAGGCGAAGCCGCACCCTGATGCCGATAAATTGCAGATCTGTAAAGTAAATAGCGGTGACGAGGAATTACAGATTGTGTGCGGTGCAGCAAATGCAAGGGCGGGTATCAATGTTGTTCTGGCTCCTGTGGGCAGCGTTATACCGACTAACGGTATGAAAATAAAAGCGTCCAAGATAAGAGGTGTTGAAAGTAACGGTATGTTATGCTCGGCGGCGGAACTGGGATTGGGTGATGACCGGTCGGGGATTATCGAGATGCCCGCAAGCAATGATAATATAGCCCGAAAATATGCCGATGTGGTAGGCTTGAGTGACCCTGTTATAGAGATAGCCATAACACCGAACAGAGGTGATTGTCTGGGCGTTTACGGTATAGCTAGGGATTTGGCGGCGGCAGGTCTTGGCGAATTAAAACAGTTGCAGATAGATACTATAAAAGGCGATTTTAAATCTAAAATTAAAATTGTAATAGATAATGAAATAGAATGCCCGATGTTCGTGGGGCGTTATTTTTCAGGCGTAAAAAACGGTGAATCACCCGATTGGTTAAAAAACAGGTTAGCGGCTATCGGGCTTCGTCCTATATCTGCACTGGTCGATATTACAAATTATATCGCCTTTGAGTTTGGCAGACCGCTCCATGTATATGATGCAAGAAAAATAAAAGGCAATCTTCATGTGCGTTATGCCGCTGAGGGGGAGAAAATTGTCGCATTAGATGATAAAGAGTACTTTCTAGACTCCGAAATGACGGTTGTAGCTGACTCAGATGATGAAAAAGTACAGGCTATTGCCGGAGTTATAGGCGGAGCAGAAAGTGGTTGCGACGAAAATACTACGGAAGTGTTTTTAGAGGTGGCTTTGTTTAACCCTGTATCTGTTGCATCTACCGGTCGTAAGCTTGATATAATCACAGATTCACGTTACAGGTTTGAAAGAACCGTTGACCCTGCCTTTGTGAAAAAGGCGGTGGAGATAGCCACAAAAATGATTATAGATATATGCGGCGGCGAGGCAAGTGAGCCTGTTGTAGCAGGTGAAGAGCCAAAATGGCAAAGAGAGCTCATGTTTGATCTTGACTACACTAGAAAACGCAGCGGCATTTTCTTTGATGGAGAAACTTGTTTTGATATATTGCGGTCATTAGGTTTTGGAGTAAATATGAATCATATCTCTATTCCATCATGGCGAAGTGATATTGAGGGAAAGGCGGATATAGTTGAAGAAATAGTGCGTATCTACGGTTATGATAAAATCCCTACACTGGCATTACCAAATGAAAATAAAGGTTTTGCAGCGGTGCTGAACCCAAGTCAGCGGCGTGTTTCCGATGTTAGAAGAACACTTGCGGCAAGAGGATTGACCGAGGCTATAACATGGTCGTTCATGAAGTCGGCTAAAGCGAAATTATTCGGGGCAGATAGTGACGAGCTAAAACTTTTGAACCCTATAAGCAGTGATTTGGACGTAATGCGTCCCTCAATATTGCCTAATCTTCTTGATGCCGTGGCAAGGAATAATGACAGGGGGCATGAAAACCTGTCATTTTTCGAGATAGGTTTGATATTTGAAAATACAACTCCAAAAGGGCAAAGACAGGTAGCATCAGCAGTGCGTTCGGGCAGGACTTCGGAAAAAGATACTTACGGAACATCAAGGGACGTTGATGTGTTCGACGCAAAAGCTGATTGTTTGGCAGCGTTGGAAACCGCCGGAGTGCCTGTTGATAATTTAAGGATAACCACTGATGCCGCAAGTTACTACCATCCGGGTAGAAGCGGTGTTCTAAGGTTGGGTAAGGCAATATTGGGCGTTTTTGGTGAGATACATCCGAAAATATTAAAGGTACTAGATGTGAAAGTTCCTGCCGTAGGGTTCGAGATTTTCTTCGATAACCTTCCTGACGTTAAGAATAAGGGAAAATCACGCACTAAATTGGAAGTATCCGAATATCAAAGTTCAAGCCGTGATTTTGCGTTCCTGATAGATGCCGATATCGCTGTGGGCGATATACTGCAATCGGTCAGAAGGTGCGATAAGACGCTTATACGGGAAGTTTCTCTATTTGACGTTTATCAGGGCAAAGGTGTCGCTGAAAATAAAAAATCCATAGCATTTTCGGTGAAGATACAGGCTGCCGACCATACTTTGACAGAAGATGAGATAGGGGCTATAAGCAAAAAGGTGATAGATGCGGTGTCGCAGGCAGGCGGTGAGCTAAGAGGGTGAGTGTCTTCCCTCTGAGGGCTTGAGGTCTTTTCTAGCGTATTTTGACGCAAAGGACGTATCATCCTGAGTTTCTGACATATCATCACGTTGTCTTTTTTGAGGAGCAGGCTTTTGGGCTAGTCTTTCTACAAAACCTCCGCTTTGGGCATAAGGAAGGCTTGCGACCGGTTGTTCCTGCGATAAGGATGCTGCGTTGCTTGCAGGCTTTATTCCTTGTGATAACAATAACTCTTCGACCGATTTACAAATATCCGTAACTTTATTTTCTAAATGAGCTTCGACCGTTCTTGGACCGTATTTAGGGGTGTATTTTCTCTGGTCTCGCAACTTTTGTGATATTTTTTTTCTAACTTTATTAACGTCGTTACTGTTTTCGGTGTTAATATCAACTAATTCATTTTTCTCATTCATTTGCATGAACGGTATCCCATTGCCGATTATTGCTATTACAATAGAATTTGATATTATTGTTTTATCGTCTTTAGTAGCTCTCTCGTAATATTGTTCATAGACATCCTGAACTACTTTCAATACAATCTGATTTCCGCTACTATTGTTAGATTTTCCTCCGCGACCTAAAACGAAAGCAAATTGTGGTTCCCTTTCTGCCTTGGCGGGGTTTTTTGTTTCAGGTCTTCTGCCTGAGTGCGTTGTATAAGAACGAGAAAAGCTGTCAGATATATTAGATAATCCGCTAAGTTGAGATGCGGAAACCGATCTGGTGTCGTTCTCTAAAGCCTGCATTGGTACTTCTATTTTTTTTGGTATATTATTTTTAGTCATATCCTCACTACCTTGTATAGCGGTGAAAAATTCAGTTCGGTCACTACTATCAATTGCTTCCGCTATTGCCGGTGGTTTCTGTTCATCGTATTTTATTTCAGGTTTCGTTGTAACGCTACTTATTTTTTCTTCTATTACCCCATACTGCTTTTTTTGGAAGGCTTTATGAAATTCTTTATAGCGTTCTGTAAACTTATCAATTAACCTATAGTTGGTTCTGTTCGAGTGATCTTTGGCTCCTAAATCTCTGAACTCGACAACAACCGAAGAACGCTCTACATCTATCGGCTTACCTGATATAATACCAAAATCAGTATAAGGACTTTTTTCATTATCGTTTCTTGTGATGTTTGTAACTATGTCTTCAGCAGTCCAAGGGGTCGGACGGATATTTTTGCCGACATACTTAAAAGGCTCATGTTCTTTTCCGCCTGTTTTCTTGCTGCTTTCATTAATACCTATTTTTGTAGACGAGCTAACAAATTTTGTAAAATCTGTTTTATTATCGAGAATTATTTTTTGATCTGATTCGCTCAATATATTTTTAAAAAAGTCGTTTAGAACAAATTTAGGCATGCCTTTGGGGTATTTGTCCTTTCGAATGGTATCTGCCAGATTTTGAGCCGTTTCTTGATTAGCTTCACCGTCTTCCATGAATATTGCGGTAAGTGCTTCTTCTGAAATAGATTCCATTGCCGATATGTAAGACACACTTCTTGCAAACCCCCTTAACTTTTCACTAGGTTTATGCTCGCTAGTCTTTTGGCTAAGTAGATCGAAAAAATTATCGGCGTTTTGCCTTGATTGCTCATATATATTTTTTTCAAATTCGATAAAAGTAGGACGAGGGCGCTGGGTATTGAATTCGTCCGGTTCTTTAACCTTCCCTTTTTTGAAAAGGACATAATCCTCGGTTTTTTGTTCGTCAACTAATGCACGCATTTCAGGGGAGAATATCATTTCAGCCGGTATTGCTGCATTTATCTGAACATATGATTTTTTATTAATATCCTGTTTGGCGACTGATTCCTCATATTGTTTGAAATCCTGTTCATTAAAAACAAGTAACCACTCAAATGCAAAATCCTTATATCCCTTTTCTTTTGGTTTAGATATAATCAGTTCCTGATAATCAGGGTGGTTTGTGTTTATTTCCTTGTTATATTTATCTACCCATTTTGATATAGAAGACTCATAATATTCAGGCGGGGTGTGTTTTCCGCTTCTTGTTCTGCTACTTGCCCTGCTACTATCGCTATGGCTTTTATCATCCTTATACGCATTGTAATGCTTGTTAAATTCTTCTGATTTCCAGTCATAGAAATGATCCATCATGAACTTATATTCTTCTAATCTTTTCTTGCTATCTTTCTCATCGTCAAGATCAATCGGTTCTCTGGTTATAAACTCAAAACATGCCTTTTTTTCACATTTTTCTGTGTCTTCGTAGCGGTCATAATCAAGGACTACCTCATTTTGATGTCGTACGTTGCTGTTTTCTATTCCATTTTTTTTATCGTTAGGATTTTCGGTTAGGACTATCAGCAAATCATAAGTATCTTTATCACCGTAAATACCCCTAGGATGACCGCGTTCAGAACTTTTTTCCGGTGTTTGAGAAGTCTCAAACTGTTTGAACATATAGTGAATTTGTCCCAGACTATGTTCTATAAGATCCTCAGTTTCAAAACCTAAAGTCTTCATATAGGGATTTTCTTCTTTTCCGGAGGAAGGTCGCTTTGATTCGTGTTCTTTTGACATAAGTATTAATTAATATAATTCTACTATTGTGGGGTAGTTGAATTATATCTTATTATTGAACTTAGGTCAATTTTTGCATCAAATTGCGGACATTTTTTTATTACCTACCCCTTGGAATACAGGCTAGTATAAATAACTTTTCAGGTAATGTTATATCCCTGACAGGAAGTGTTAAAAGTAAGGCATCGCATTTGAATTCAAGCATGGATATTAGTTGACCGACCTCCCTTTCACCTATTTTGATGGTCTGGAAGTCCTTTAGTACGGATGTACCGTACTTTGTGAATTTTATTTTATCGCTTTGACCTTCGTAAAATACCTGATTCAAAGTTTTGTGTTCACATGTCATAAGTACTTTACCGTCGTTGCAATCCTTTAGTGAAGATCTATTAGATACCGCACCGTTATTGATGCAGTCATATTTTTGACTACCAATTTCAATAGTGCGTGTTGCATCACCTTGCGGAATACTATGAAAAGTTATCTTTGCAACATCATCTCCTTTTTGGTTCTTTATAAATAGTTCCATTTGTTTTACGGAAAAGCGTCCCACCCATATCCCCCATAAAAATTCTTTTGATGATATCCGCGTACCATAATGCTTTATAACCTGTTCGACCTTCAGGTTAATCCCTTCCTGCTCCTGTTCCTTAGTCACTCTTACTCCCCACCATATTATAATCCCCGTTATAATCGAGATTACCGACAAAGTTCCGTATATTATAATGTCCTCTTGTGTCATATTCAGACCTTATGAGTATTGTTCCGATGTTTTATCCTAATACCGAAAGATTAATACATTCTTAAATGATATATAACTTGCTCGTTATCTTATTTTTGTTATATAAGTGAGGAAATTTTGAATTATTTTTTGAAAAGGTTTCCCTAGCTCTAGCCCTCCTACAGGAGGGAGAGGGAATAAAGGAATCATTGTAACAAACAGTACTAAATTATATGTCTAAATTATCCAATATAAGAAATTTTGCGATTATTGCTCATATCGACCACGGCAAGTCTACTCTTGCCGATAGGCTTATTCAAGAATGCGGAGGTCTCGAAGAACGGGAGATGAGAAAGCAGGTCTTAGATAGTATGGATATTGAGCAGGAACGCGGTATCACCATTAAAGCTCAGACGGTAAGGCTTGATTATAAAGCTCAGGACGGCAATACTTATATACTGAACCTGATGGATACGCCCGGACATGTGGATTTCGCTTATGAAGTGAGCCGTTCACTTGCGGCATGTGAGGGGTCATTGCTGGTGGTGGACGCATCGCAGGGAGTAGAGGCACAAACACTGGCAAACGTATATCAGGCAATAGATAACAATCATGAGATAATACCAATACTTAATAAAATCGACCTGCCGTCCGCCGAGCCTGAAAGGGTAATCAACCAGATAGAGGAAGTTATAGGGCTGGACGCATCGGGTGCTATCGCTACATCAGCTAAAACAGGGCAGGGGATAAAAGAAGTTCTGGAAGCTTTAGTACAAAGGCTGCCTGCTCCCGACGGAGAAATAGAAGCTCCTTTGAAAGCACTGTTGGTAGATAGCTGGTATGACTCTTATCTGGGGGTGGTTATACTGATTAGGGTGATTGACGGCGAGATAAAAAAAGGTCAGAAAATAAAAATGATGCGTGCAAAAGCAGCATATGCCGTTGATAATGTAGGTTATTTCACGCCTAAAAAGGTGATGACGGGCGTTTTAAGTGCGGGACAGATGGGTTTTTTTACCGCTTCTATCAAACAGGTGGCAGATTGTAAAGTGGGCGATACCATCACAGATGATAAACAGCCATGTGAGCAGATGCTTGCCGGATTTAAACCTAACCTGCCTGTGGTTTTCTGCGGATTGTTCCCTGTTGACGCATCTGATTTTGACCATTTGAAGGATTCACTGGGCAAGCTTCGCCTTAATGATGCAAGTTTCGAATATGAAATGGAAACGTCAGGTGCGTTGGGATTAGGTTTTAGATGCGGATTCTTGGGTCTTCTTCACCTTGAGATAATACAGGAGCGCCTTGATAGGGAGTTTGATCTTGACCTTATAACAACAGCCCCAAGCGTTGTGTATAAACTCCATATGAAAGACGGTTCGGTTATAGACATGCATAACCCTGCCGATATGCCAGATCCTACAAAGATAGACCATATTGAGGAGCCGTGGATTGAAGCGACTATAATGGTTCCCGATGAATATTTGGGGAACGTACTTAGCCTTTGTACGGAAAAAAGAGGTACGCAAAAAGATATGTCCCATGCCGGAAATCGTGCCATGCTGATATATAAACTGCCGTTAAATGAGATTGTCTATGACTTTTACGATAGGCTAAAATCATGTAGCAAAGGCTACGCAAGCTTTGAATGGCACGTTGATGATTATCAGGAGGGCGATTTAGTTAAGGTAAATATAATGGTAAATAGCGAGCCTGTGGACGCACTTGCCCTTATGACACACCGCAGCCGCGCCGAATCACGGGGGAGGGAGCTTTGTAAACGCCTGAAAGACCTGATACCTAGGCAGATGTTCAAAATTGCCGTACAGGCAGCTATAGGGGGCAAGATAATCGCTCGTGAAAGCGTAAGTGCCATGCGTAAGGACGTTACTGCAAAATGCTACGGTGGTGATATTACCCGTAAACGTAAACTGCTTGAAAAGCAGAAAAAAGGTAAGAAGAAAATGCGTAGTATAGGTAACGTAGAGATACCGCAAAGTGCCTTTATTGCCGCTTTGAAAGTTGGTGATGATTAGGAAAAGAAGGTAACAAAATGTTATATCTGCTGAAATATCCGGTAATTATTTTTATATTAGTGGTTATACCGATAATGCTATTTGCCGAAGGGGGCAAATCAGAAGATGAGAATGAGCGTAAGAAAATACATTATCTTTTAGACAAAATAGAGGAAAGCGGCACTATTTTTGAACGTAACGGCTCAGAATATAGCAGTAAGGAAGCTAGGGAGCATCTTGAGCTAAAATTGCAAAGAGGAGCTAAATACGCCAAAACCGCTGAGGATTTCATCAATAACCTTGCATCAAAATCATCCGTTTCCGGAAAGTCCTATAAAATGAAATTCTCCGATGGAACTGAGGTTAAATCAGGGGATTGGCTGTATGAACAGCTAAATGGCTTTGAAAATAAAAACTAGCCTACCCCCAACTTTACAATTTTTAAAAAATTAACTTTTTATTATTGCCTTTTGTGCTACAATTGCAACAATTGGTGGTGTGTTATTAATGTTGGAGTTTAGAGATTATGCCGGAAGACGATAAAAAAACAAAAAAGAATAAAGTAGAATTTGATAATAAAGTTAAAGCAAAAGCATACTTTCGCGAAAATGAAGATATTGAAAGCCCAACACCTGCCGGTACTATTATTGGTGATGGTGATGCGAATTTAAGTTTAATTAACACTCCTTCTGAAAAATCAAAAAAAGAAAGAAATAGCAGTAGATTTGAAGGTTTATTAAACTCGGTAGGTGGCTTACCTATTGATGCAGAGCCTTATCCAAAGAGTTCAACAACAAAAAAGGATATTGATGGAAACCCTATAAAAGCTGATATTAAAAAAGCTAGTTCGGATTCTTCATTACACCGCCCGGATGATAATAATAGCCCCAAAAGATCAAGTTCTGACTCTTCTTTTAAAAATCCGGGGGGGCGTTGGGACGATCAAGTTCAGGATATGACCCAAAATCATATAAAAGCTGTTGTTGATAAATTAAATGTAGGTGAAAAAACAAAAAAAGGTCTTTCAAAGATTGTAAGAAGAGAGATTGATAAGAAAGATGCTTTTATAATAAAGGCTGATGATGAAGGTGATACTGCTAGATTAAAAACTTTAGATGCATTTGATTCTGTAATAAAGCGTGTTGTAAAGGATTCTGAAAGCAGGGATTATTTATTGGAAAATATACGTGAGCAAAGGCATGATTTGAGTATGGCGGTCGATGAAGTTCATGATAGAATGAGTAGTAATGAAGAAAGAGGGCGTGATAAAAAGAATGCGACAATTTCTGCACCAAAAAGAAGTACAAGTCCTGAAAAAACAATTTATGGTCCGGCTACAAAAGCCTTGGCGGATAGAGATACTGCTAATCGCGGTAAAGGTAATGAAGGCATGGGATCACCGAGTTAATGATAAATTAACTATATAGTTTTGAAACTTTTCTTCTATTTGTATTTAGTATGCAAATTAATTGGATTGATTAATTTATTTATCCCTGCTTATTTCGGTCATAAACAAGCTATCATCATTTTTAAGTAATAGCGAAATATTAGAGGAAATACCATCTATCAATCTTTCGATAAATGGCTGCTCTTCTTTGGAAAAATTATTGAGTACGTAGCCCGATACCTTGTCTTTATCGCCCGGATGTCCGACACCGATGCGTACACGTTTATAGTCCTTGCCGATTTTAGCATCTATGTCACGCAGACCGTTATGTCCGCCATGTCCACCGCCTGTTTTAACCCGTAATTTGCTAAATACCAGATCAATTTCATCATGGAATACTATTATATTCTCTAACGGTATCTTGTAGAATTTTACTATCTCCCCGACACACAATCCCGACCTGTTCATGAAAGTATTAGGTTTTATCGCTAATACCTTGTACCCGTCTATAGAGCCTTCGCTGATAATACCGTGAAATTTTGCTTTGGGCGTAGAGAAAGAATAGCTGTCAACCAGCCTGTCAATTATCATGAAGCCTACATTATGCCTTGTTTTCTCGTAATCTTTACCGGGATTTCCAAGACCTACAAGCAAATGCATAATTACAGCACCGGCATAGTATCGTTATTGCCGCTAGGTGACTGCTGACGACGTCTGCGGTCAGGTTTCACCTTCTTAGGTTTTCTTGCGTCCGTCTTCAAACGGTTTTGTAAATAATCATCAAGATGTGAATTAAGGTCGTCCATTTTGGTACGGAAAAAATGGTCTGCACCCAATATAACTCTGTAATCAATGCCCGCATTCTTTTGTTTTGCAAGCTTATCGGCAAGCTTGGAAACGTCCGATTCATTAACTATGCTATCTTCATCACCTTGAATTATCAAGCCATGAGCAGGGCAAGGTGAAAGGAAATTAAAATCATAACCACCGGCAGGAGGCGACACGGCAATGAAACCCTCAATTTCAGGGCGACGCATTAATAGTTGCATACCGACCCATGAACCGAATGAAAAACCTCCCATCCAATATGTGGAAGCGTTAGTGTTGTTTAACTGAAGCCAGTCAAGAACGGTTGCAGCATCGGCTAATTCACCTATGCCTTCATCATATATTCCTTGTGAACGACCTACTCCCCTGAAGTTAAAGCGTGCTACGGAAAAACCGTTTCTGGCAAACGCATGATATATATTGTAAGCAACCTTATTATTCATAGTCCCACCATGCTGCGGATGTGGGTGCAATACGATAGCAACCGGTGCTCCCTTTTCTTTTGACTGGTGATAACGGGCTTCTATGCGTCCCTCAGGACCGTTGATGATTACTTCCGGCATTAATGTTCCTAAGTTTAAGTTTGTATTTAAAATAAATATTAATCTGTTTTCTTTTTATTTAATAGATGCTGAAATAAATTCAGCATGACAAAAAGTATAAATTTATTATAGCCAAAGTTTTTTTACCAAGATAATACTTGACTAAATTAGTAAGGCATTGTAAAAATACCCTGTATTAATATATAATTTAAGCTCAGTACTTATATAAGAATATATAAAAAATGCAAGGATTTTGTGATATTGTCGGATTCTTGCGGTAGAGGTTTGAAATGAATTTGACGACAAAAGGTAGATATGCGGTGATGGCTATGGTAGATCTTGCTATGAATGCGGATGGTAAGCCAGTGTCTCTGTCTGATATTTCGGTGCGTCAGGATATAGCACTTAATTATCTTGAGCAGATATTTATGCGTCTTAGGAGGGCGGGGGTCGTAAGGTCGGTAAGAGGACCGGGAGGAGGCTATATGCCTGCAATGGATATCAAAGAAATGAATATAGCTCTTATAGTTGCTGCTGTTGATGAGTCAATAAAAATGACTCGTTGTTCCGACAATTCCGAAGGAGGCTGCTCTAAAACCAAAGCAAAATGTATAACGCATGACCTTTGGGAAGGATTGGGTAAAAAAATAAATGAATATTTAATCTCCATTTCTTTAGATGATGTTTGCAAACGCAAAGTTTTGTCGGTAAGTTTTCCGATCGAGCAAAAACCGGAGAACATAAATGCATAATATATATTTGGACAATAATTCCACAACTGCAATGGAGGCTAAAGTTGCCGATGCTATGATAGAGGTGCTTGGTCGCCCCCTTAACGCATCATCTGCACATAAGATGGGCAGGGTGGCAAGGTCTATAGTTGAAAATGCCAGACGCAAAGTGGCTGATTTTATAGGCGCGGGAAATGATTATAATGTAATTTTTACCTCATCGGGAACCGAGGCGAATAACCTTGCCTTAAAAGGGTTTGAAGGACAAAATCTTTTCGTATCCGAGATAGAGCATCCTTCGGTACTGAATGTTTGCAAGAAGTCTGACAGGATAGTTGTGCCTGTAAAGAGTGACGGCACTGTAAATATAGAGAATCTGGAAAAGCTACTTACCATACATAGGGGTAAGTCGCTTGTTTCGGTAATGCTTGCAAATAATGAGACCGGAATAATTCAGCCGATGAAAGAAGTGGTTGAGGTCTCTAAAAAATGGGGAGCGGTAGTGCATACCGATGCAGTGCAATGTTGTGGCAAGATAGATGTTGATATCAAGAAACTGGGGGTAGATATGCTTACTATATCCGCCCATAAATTAGGAGGACCTCACGGGGTTGCCGCACTGGTAGTGAAAAAAGATATCCAGCTTGTGCCTCAAACAATAGGAGGCGGTCAGGAGCATAATATGAGAGGCGGAACTGAAAATATCGCATCTATTCACGGGTTCGGTAAAGCCGTTGAAATAGCCCGAGCAGATGAAGGTATAAAGATGCTGCGTGACAGTCTTGAGTCTGAGATAAAAGCTGCCGTGCCAGATTGTGTGATATTCGGTCAGGAATCCGAGCGCCTGCCCAATACCAGCTTTATAGCAATGCCTGATGTTTCAAGTGAAACACAGTTAATACATTTTGATATGCATGATATAGCTGTAAGTGCGGGTTCTGCATGTTCTTCTGGCAAGGTTGAGCCTTCGCATGTGTTAAAGGCTATGGGCGTAAACGATAAAATAGCAAAATGTGCTATCAGGGTAAGCTTAGGCAAGCACAACACTGCCGCCGATATAAATAGTTTTGTAAGGGTCTGGAAAGAGCTTTACAATAACATAAGCAATAAACAGGAAAAGGTGGCTTAAAATAATTTAATATATACGTAATCTTCGGGTAATGACGGATATGGTATAATTTTAAATAAGATTTAATTTAATAATAAAGCGTAAAAATAATGACTAATATAAATCAAAATCTGAAATTACCGGTCTATATGGACTATCAGGCTACTACGCCGATGGATCCTCGTGTTTTTGAGGAGATGATACCTTATTTTGTTGAAAAATTCGGTAACCCTCACTCACGTGGGCATAAATATGGCTGGGAAGCAGAAGCTGCCTGTGAAAAAGCGCGTGAACAGGTTGCGGATCTTATAGGTGCAAACCCTAAAGAGATTATATTCACATCGGGTGCTACCGAATCAAATAATATGGCATTAAAAGGCATCGCTAAATTTTACGGTGCTAAAAAGAACCATATAATTACATGCACTACAGAGCATAAATGCGTAATAGATACCTGCCGTCACCTAGAGCGTGAAGGAATGGAGGTTACATATCTACCGGTTGATAATGAAGGTATTATTGACCTTGAGAAGCTAAAAAAAGCTATAACCGACAAAACGGCGATTGTGTCTATTATGGCGGTTAATAATGAAATAGGTGTTATACAGCCTATAAAGGAAATAGGTGCTATATGCCGTGAGCGTGGCGTGTTCTTCCATACCGATGCCGCACAGGCATTCGGTAAGATTCCGCTTAATGTTGAGGAAATGAACATAGACCTTATGAGTATATCCGGACATAAAATATACGGTCCTAAAGGCGTGGGTGCATTATTTGTACGCCGTCGTCCGAGGGTTAGGCTTGTACCGTTAATGAACGGTGGCGGTCAGGAAAGGGGCTTCCGTTCGGGAACTTTGCCTGTGCCTATGGTTGTAGGGCTTGGTAAGGCTGCTGAAATAGCCCGTCTTGAAATGGACGAGGAGAGCAAGCGTATAGGTAAGCTTTATGACAGGTTATATAACTCTCTTGTATCGAATATAAAGGACGTGTACTTAAACGGTCATGCACAAAAGCGTATCAAGACCAACCTTAACTTGAGCTTTGCCTATATAGAAGGCGAGTCAATGATAATGGCTATAAAAGAGCTGGCTGTAAGTTCCGGTTCGGCATGTACTTCGGCAAGTCTGGAACCTTCATATGTTTTGAGGGCTATAGGTGTGGGTGAGGATTTGGCACATACTTCGATAAGGTTCGGTATAGGCAGATTCACAACTGAAGAAGAAGTTGATTTTGCTATTGAAAAGGTAACAGGTGCTATAGATAGATTGCGTGATATGAGTCCGCTTTGGGAAATGGCGCAAGATGGAATTGATATAAGCAAGATTGAGTGGGCTGCACATTAATAGCTGCAGGTGTTAAGTGGTGGTGATTGTAGTAAATTAAGTATATAATTACATGCGTCATTACCCGAATTTGCGAAGCAAATTATAGGGTAATCTCACCAGATCGCCCTATAGTTTCCTACGGAAACTCGGGCGATGACGTAATTAGATAGTAAAATTACTATAGCTTTGTAACACGTAACACTAAAAATATGGTATAATTAACTTAGAGTCTAAGATTATTAGACTCTATAAATTAAGGAGAACTAAAATGGCTTATAGTGAGAAAGTAATAGATCATTATGATAATCCGCGTAATGTCGGTTCGTTCGATAAGAGCGAGGAAGGAGTGGGTACGGGCTTAGTCGGTGCTCCTGCTTGTGGTGACGTAATGAAATTACAGATAAAAGTTAAAGACGGTGTAATAGAAGACGCTAAGTTTAAAACATTTGGCTGTGGCTCTGCTATTGCCTCATCTTCGCTTATTACCGAAATGGTAAAGGGCAAAAAACTAGATGAAGCACAGCGAATTAAAAATACCGAAATAGCAGGCGAGCTTTCATTGCCCCCGGTTAAGATACACTGTTCGGTTCTGGCTGAGGACGCTATTAAGGCGGCTATAGAGGATTATAAGAAGAATAATATTTAATCTGTCATCCTATGGAAAAAATTTAGTAAAATTTTTTACCATGGGATCCAATTTGAAAAGTTTAGGAAAACTTTTCAATATTTAAAAAAGTTTCCTAACTTTTTTTAAAGTGGATTCCACTATAATTTGTTTTACTAAACAAATTCGTGGAATGACAATATTAGGAAGGATAACATGGCTTTACCACCACCTATCAACATTACCGATAATGCGGCATTCCGTATAAAGGCACTTCTTGAAAAAAGGGGTAAGCCTTCTGCGGGCATAAAGGTTGGCGTGCGTTCGGGCGGTTGTTCAGGGCTTTCTTATACGATAGAATATGCCGATGAGATAGAAAAGTTCGACGAGGTAGTGCCTTATCCTGACGCTGACCGTGAGGAATTTAAAGTTATCATAGACCCCAAAGCGGTTATGTATCTGATAGGTACTAACATGGACTATGTAGAGGAAAAAATGAAGTCCGGCTTTATATTTCAAAACCCTAACGAGAAAGGCAGATGCGGGTGTGGTGAAAGCTTCCACGTATAAGAAGTGTTAAGTGTCGGTGTTAAGTGATAGTTACGCCGCTGCTAAAACTAACTCGCCGATACTAATTATGAAATGCTGGAAATGTGAAAACGAAGTTAGAAAAGGTGGGATTTTTTGTCCTGCCTGTAAGACTGTTCAGCCTACGTCTGATGTAGACCACTTCACACGTCTTGATGTAAGGCGTTCTTTTGAGGTTGGGGAAAAAATACTGGAGCTGGCATATTATTCAAAACAACGCATGTTACACCCTGACATATTTATCAGGAAAAGCGAACAGGAAAAAAAATACTCAATGGGTCATGCCGTAGATTTAAATAATGCTTACGAAACGTTGAAGTCACCATTAAAGCGTGCCGAGTATTTGCTAAAACTCGAAGGTATTATTGTTAATCAGGATAATTCTAGCAGTGTTAAGCCTTCGCAGGAAATGCTGATGGAATCTTTACAAATGCGTGAAGAACTTGAAAATATCAATAGTTCCGATCAGATAAGGAAAATTATGGTAAATGCCATAGATGAAAGAATGGCAACGATTGATGATATAAAAAAATATTTTAAGTCAGGAACGCTTGATAAAGCTGCTCAGGCAACTATAAAGATGCGTTATCTTGAAAAGTTTATTGAAGAGATAAAGAAGAAAAGTATGAAGCTTGCGTCTTGAAGTAGGAACAAAAGGAAATAAAATGACATTACTACAAATCCACGAACCGGGACAGACTCCAAATCCGCATGAAAGCAATGATGATGTTGCTATCGGTATAGATTTGGGTACTACCAATTCACTGGTAGCGATATCGGACGGTCAAAAACCACAGGTAATAGCAGATGATAACGGTAATAAGATACACCCGTCTGTGGTGCAGTATTTGGCAACCGGCAAAGTTGCTACAGGACACATTGATAGCGAAAAAGACGGACAGATAATAAGCTCAATAAAAAGATTGATGGGGCGTGGGGCGGAAGATTTAAAAAAAACCTCGAACACGCTGCCTTTTGAAGTGGTGCAAGGTGAGGGAATGGTGCGTATCCGTGTTGGTGATAAAGAGTTAACGCCTGTAGAGATATCGGCTGAAATTCTAAAAAGCCTTAAAAACATAGCTCAAAATGCACTTGGAAAAGATGTGAGCAAGGCTGTTATTACAGTGCCTGCATATTTTGATGATTCTGCCAGAGCTGCCACCAAAGATGCCGCTAAACTGGCGGGATTGCAGGTTTTACGTCTTATAAACGAACCTACTGCCGCATCACTTGCTTATGGGCTTGATAAGCAGGCGGAGGGTACTTACGCTATATATGACTTAGGCGGCGGAACGTTTGACATTACCGTTTTAAAAATGGAAAAAGGGGTTTTTCAGGTTCTATCAACAGGAGGTAGTACGGCTATAGGCGGTGATGATTTTGACAGGGAAATCGCCGAAATATTCCTATGGCAATATAAAGCAAAGAAAGATAAGGCTACGGAACTAAAACCTGAGGAATTAAGAAAAATATTGAAAGTCGCCAGAACTGCCAAAGAGCATTTGAGCGATGATAGTGAAGGTAAATTCAATATTGAAATTGAAGGCGATAAGTTTGAAGTGCAAATTTCTAAAAGTGAATTTGAACGTGTGGCAACGCCTTATGCCGATGCTACTATTGAGCTTTGTAAGCTGGCACTGGACGACGCAGGACTGACCCAAAAAGATATTGACGGTGTTGTATTGGTTGGCGGCTCTACAAGAGTGCCGCTTATCAGGGAAAAAATAGGGGAATATTTCGGTAAAACACCGCTTGCCGATATCAATCCCGATGAAGTGGTTGCATGTGGTGCGGCATTACAGGCAGAAGGGCTGACCGTAGGCTCGGATAATCTATTATTGGACGTGTTGCCGTTATCGCTTGGTATTGAAACTATGGGCGGAATAGTCGAGAAGATAATTCATAGGAATACGCCGATACCTGTTGCCAAAGCTCAGGAATTCACCACTTATAAGGATAATCAGACTGGAATGCCGATACATGTTGTGCAGGGTGAGCGTGAGATGGTAAGTCAGAACAGGTCACTTGCTAAATTCGAGCTAAAAGGCATTCCACCTATGGTGGCGGGTGCTGCAAGGGTGAAAGTTACTTTTACCGTAGATGCCGACGGTTTGTTGACGGTTAGTGCAAAAGAAGAGTTCACGGGTGAAGAACAGCAGGTTGAGGTTAAACCAAGCTACGGTCTTACCGATGAGGAAATAAAAGAAATGCTTTATGCCTCTATGGCAAATGCTAAAGTTGATATGGAGCAGCGGTTGCTTGCCGAGGCTAAAGTTGAGGCTGAAGGGACTATAGAATCGGTTAAAGCCGCACTTGAAAAAGACGGCGAGATGCTTGCAATTGATGAAAAAGAAAAGATAGTTAATGCTTTGAAAGCATTAACGGAGTCTATAAAGGGCGATAATCGTGACGCTGTAAATGATGCCAAAGATGCCCTTGAAAAAGCTACCGAGAAATTCGCCGGACAAAGAATGGATATGTATATAGGCGAGGCTTTGAAGGGGAAAGAGGTTTAGCTCCTTACCATAGGTTGTTATGTCCGGACCCCGTAATTCGATGGGGCGACAAAAATAAAGAATATGTAAGTTGTTGGAAGAACTATAGTATATTTGCTTTTTAATGGTTGGAGTTGTCATCCCCGACTTGTTCGGGGATCTTGATAAGTTTAAATGAGATCCCCCTATAATTTTCTACGAAAATTCGGGGGATGACAGCATTGTTGAAAAGTTAAAATACTATATATTCTAATAAAAAAAGCCCCACCGGATTGGCAGGGCTTTTAAAGTATTTTTGTAATTTAGGTTTTTGTTACCTTCTTTCTCCGACAAACTGAAGTATGTGGATAAATATGTTGATAAAGTTCAGGTACAATGATAAAGCACCCGATATAGCAACTTTGCCCATCATTTCGCTATGTCCGGCTACCTGATGGTACGTATGCTTCAATCTTTGCGTATCATATGCCGTTAAAGCTGTGAATATCAATACGGCGATTACCGATACGGCAAAGTGTAAAGCCGAGCTTTGCATAAATATGTTAACCACTGACGCAATAATAATACCTATCAGACCCATGAACAGGAATGAACCCCAGCCTGAAAGGTCTTTTTTGGTAGTATAACCATAAAGACTCATAGAACCGAATGTAGCGGCGGTTATAAAGAAAGCCCTAGCTACACTTGTCGGGGTATAAGCCAGCATTATGGTAGAATATGAAATTCCCATTACTGCCGCAAATGCCCAGAAAAGTGCTTGTAGCGTACCGAATGACAGTTTGTTCATGCCGAATGAGAATACCATAATAAAAGCAAGCGGAGCAAGCATTACCAGCCATTTAAGACCGCTGCCGAATATAGCATTCATCAAAGGCTCACTTGAGGCTACCGCAAATGCGGTTACACCTGTTAACGCAAGAGCAAGTGCCATATAGTTATAGATTCTCAGCATATATGACCTTAATCCCTGATCATATGCCGCAGAAGAAGTTGAGCCTACCGTCTTCATGTTACTCTGCGTGTTAAACTCAGACATCTTTTTAAAGTTCATTTTAGTTACCTTCATTAAGTTGTTTATTACTCACATACTATTATATAGTAATTTACTAAGGTATTTCAAGTGGAATCGGATTAAAAGTATGTAAGTTGTGTAAAAGTTCATTAATTCGGTTCTAAATTAATTAATCATTTACACGGGTATTTTATTTTAAACTAGCCTTCATACGGTTATCGGTAGTGCTTCAGGGTAACCTGTCATATCAAGTTTCGACTATGAAATTAAACGTTTATTCTGCCTGCTTAATATAACTTTCTCGACTGAACTGGTCTTTTTATGAGCCGCTTTTCTGATTTTACCTTTTTCTGCGTTATCTTTAAGTAATTTTTCACCGAGTTTTAGGTTATCAAGCGTAACATCTTTATCCTGAAATACTTTTTGTAGGGCTTCGCTTTTTTTGCCGTTCTTTAGTATTTCGTCCAGTTTGTTACTTATATATTCTCCCTTAACTATTGCATCGACCCTATCTTGTTGCGTATATTCACCGGTTTCTTTTTCTTTTACATGCTTCAAGCCGGAAGCAACGCCTTCACCTTTTTGTTTTACTTCTTGCGTTACTGATTGCTTTTTATAATTAGTTTCAGCGGCTTTTGCTAATCCTTTTAATATATTGCGTTCAAATTGTGCGTTATCGAACTCAGGGTGGAACTGTGTCTGAATGATAGGAGCTCCATATTTTGATTCGTATCCTTCAACTATTTTTTCTGTTGGTTCTGCGGCGGAAATTTCAAATCCTGCCTTGTCTAATATTTTCTCATTTTCGGGACTTACTAAAACACCCTGAGTATGTATGCTGTTAACTGCTATTGTCGGATCGGGTGAATCCTTACTTAAAGATTTTCTTATGTCCTTGGGCAAATATCCGGCTAACATAGAGCCTTTATCTACGATAATTTCATGTGAATGTACCTCACCTGAGCTTTTTCCTTCAAATTTAGGATTATGGTCATGACCTGTTCTTTGCTCAACATCATTGACGATTTGAGCACCTGCAAAATGTGCTATATGCTGTTCCGTGCCGCAAACGCCGAGGGCAGGTATTCCACGGTCTTTAACTATACTGTAAAAAGCCTTCTCAAAATACATTCTGTCAGGGTTTTTATTAATACTCGGTTCAACTACGTTTTTTACATCGCCCGGAGCTGCCACAGCGTTAATCCCCTGTATAGAAGGGTGGTTAGCCAGAAATTCCTTTAATTTTGCACCCGGACTTTTTTTCGCCTCCATATCGGGTGTTTCGACATCTATATTAGGAGCTGTAACTACACCGTTTATTTCTTTTTTGGGAGGATATTGTTCTAAAAGTTGTGCGTAGGTTTCAGCATTTCCCTTTTTGAATTCGTCCATTATTTTTTCGACTTCCAAAGGTCTTACTTCGCAATCCACGCCACAATCAGCAGCACTTTCCCGCAAATTATCCATATACATCTGATTAGTTTTTCGACCTTCGATGAACACAAAGCCTATAACGGGTTTACCTGAATTATTCTTTTTCATGAACAAACCATCTATAATTAATTTTTTAACTGTATATGATTTTGTTTAAAAATTTATTACAAAATATAAAAAGCTAAAGACTTGATTTAAAAAGAAAAGTTGCCCATGTCAATCTAGGGTGATGGAAATATATACGCAATATAATTCTCGGTTTTATACTGTGAAAATTACTATAGGAGCCTCTGCAAAAGGGTACAAAAGCCCCCTCTCCCTTTGGGAGAGGGTTGGTGTGAGGGTGCGGGTGCGGGATTTTTTCAACATATACTTTAGTTGGAGTTATGTAGTATCTTTCTGGCAAAAACTTTCCCCTCTTCGACTGCCGGCTGGTCAAAGGGATTAAGTTCAAGAAGGTGAGCGGTAATGATAGTTTCAAGCATAAAATGAACCATTATTTTGGACAGGTTTTCCTCATTCATATTACCGAATTTTATATGCCTTAGCGGACAGTTATTCTTAACTAATGCTTCGGCGGTAGCTTTTTGTAGTGCGGCATTAACATCGCCTATGTTTTTGCCCTTTAGGTATCTTGTGTCGTTATTTATATAATTACCGCTTATTTTAAGCCCTTTCTTTTCCGTATCACAGGTGATAAGGTTGAAAAGCTTATCCTTTGGACCATCTAAATATAGCTGCAACTGGCTGTGCTGGTCTAATGCACCGATTGCTTTTATGGGAGTATTTCCTTTCCCTTGCTTGCCTAGGCTTTCAGCCCATATTTGCCTGTACCATGTCGCCACTGCCGATAAGCGGTCGACATATGGCATAATCACGGTTGCTGCCGTACCTTTTTGCATAAAAGAATACTGCAATGCGGCTCCTTGCACAGGAATACTATTATTTTTGAAAAACTCTCCCACCGCAGCTTTGGCAAATTTCCTTATCTTCCTTATATCAACTCCTGCTACAACGGCGGGTATCAACCCTACATTAGTAAATGTTGAGAACCTTCCGCCTATATTTTTTTCATGGTCAATAACGGTAGCACCTATCTGCTTGCCGATATCACGTAAGGGATTATCTACGGAATCGGATATTATATAAATATGCTTGCCTATATCTAAACGCTCTTTTTCCAATGCATCTAAAAAACACATGAACTGTGCAAGAGTCTCAACGGTACTGCCTGACTTGCTCGTAACCAAGAAAGCTGTACCTTCAAGGTCAAGCTGGGCTATAAATGCCTCTATGGTATATGGGTCGACGCTATCTATGAAATAAACCCTTTTATCTATTCCGTCATGCGGCTGGGCAAGACATACCATGCTTTGAGGATTCAGTGTAGAACCACCCGTTCCCAGCACTACCAACTCATCGAAGCTATCGCGTATCCGACTACCTATTTGTATGATACCCTCAATATCATCAGCTTGTTCGATATGATTGAATATCGGAGAGTTGCCTTCATCTTTTTCCCGTCTTAACTTATCAAGAATATCAGATGCTTTTACAAGGTTCTTTTTAAACTTTTCCCTGCTCAGACCGTTATTACCTATCCTGTCTTCAAAACAATTATCTATATTTTGCTCGTAAGTCATACTATCTTCATATGTTTTTAACTTAACTACCTTGTCACTACTCACTATCACTTACCTCCGACTACCACAAAGGTCATTTTGTTTACGTCCAAAAGGCGTTTAGCTACCTGTTTAATCTGCTGTGTTGTTACGTCTTTAACATAACCGTTCCTTTTTTCCAAGAAATCGATTCCTAAATTTTCAGTTTGCATTACAGATAAGAACTCTGCCAGATTTTCATTCTTAGTCATTTTTAGCGGAAAGGAATTTATCAGATAATCTTTTGCATCATTTAGTTCCTGCTCGGTCACGCCTTTTTCCTGCATTTTTTTTATCTCGGATTTAATAAGGTCTATGGATTGATTGACCTTTGTGCCGTCAGTGCCTACATAACCTGAAAAAAGACCCGCTTCACTATAGATATCCAGATAGCTGTATATAGTATAGGCAAGACCGTTCTTTTCACGTACAACGTCCATCAGGCGTGATTCAAAACCTCCGCCGCCTAATATGTGGTTCATGATATAAGCCGGATAAAAATCCTCATCGTTACGCTTAACCCCTTTTGCCCCGAACAGGACGACACTTTGAGTGATATCCTTGGGTATATCTACACGCTCGCCGTTATCGTTTATGACGATCTTGGGGAAGGCTTTAATTTCCTTACTTGCAGAGGGTATTTTAAGGTATTTATCCAGAAGGTCTGCAACCTGTTTTTTCTTTACGTCACCAACTACACTTATAACTATATTCTCATCGGTAAAGTTATTATTTACAAATGATATAAAGTCATCTCTTTTTAGGGATTTTATACTCTCCGGCGTTCCGAATTTTGATTTGCCGTAAGGGTGATTAACGAATATAGTTTCATCGAATTTCCTTGATGCTACGTACCTTGGATTTTCTTTTTGTTTTTCGATTATTACCAGTATCTGATTGCGAATCCTTTCGACGGCATCAGGTTTAAAATCAGGTTTTGTAAGGGTAAGGTTAACCAGCTTCAGTGATTCTTCCAGATTTTCCTTCAATGTTTTTATCGAAACATGAAAATTATCTTTGTCTGCATTAAATGAAATTGATGTAGCCAGTTCCTCCAGTTTTTTCCTATAATCAAGCGATGATATTCCGCCCGCTCCTTCATCAAGCAGCCCTGACACCATATAGGCAAGTCCTTCCTTTCCCTCATAGTCATATGCCACACCGCTTTTGGTAAATGTTATTTTTACAGATACGATAGGCAAGTAATCATCTTCTATTACCCATGCTTTATAACCGCCTTTTGAAACTACTTCTTCTACCTTCGGTATCGCTGCCAAGGCAAAATTAGTTGCAAAAGATATTATAATAAAAATTAAAGTAAGTAATTTTTTCATGAAGCCAATATAGACACAGCTTTTATAAGCGGTAAAGAAATTTTTATAGGAGTGCATGATAAAGATAGATTTTGTGTTGCTAAACTTGTTTGACGCATCTACTTTGAAACAAAAAAGATACTGAAATAAATCCGGTATTGCAAAAACTGTGTTTAGTGATAAATGCAAATTTATTAACTTTTTTCACTTGAAATTAAATTATTATGCAAATAACATCGTTTTGTAAATACAAAACGGTTTGATAATGATTGAAAATAAATCACCTGATAAAACAATAGATTGGGATGAGGCGGAAAAAGTGCTAAAAGAAGATTTTCCTGAAGAAAAAATTAAGGATATACTGGGAGAAAGCGCTGATGAGGTTTTCAAGCAAATAGGTGAGGATTATGAAGGAGGCAAGCTAAAGCCGCGTTCACCCGATGATAAACAAGGTGCGTGGTACGATTCTATGTTTCATAATATTTATGATAATATTAGAAGACAGAAAAATCTGCAAGAAGACAGAAGATTGAATACGGAACAAGTTATCCTTGATACCGAAGAGTGTCATATTTCAAGCGACTACTCTACATTATCCGAACAAAACTATCTGGAAGAAGAATTTGATAATATGACATCTGAAGAAAAAGCCGTAATAAAACAACTTGAGGAAGAAAGTCTTGTCAAATCCGAGCCGGATACTGAAGCAAAAAAAAGCTCCGGTCACAAGCCTAAACGAAAATTAGAAATGATCAAACCGGATCTTAATATATCAATTGCAGAAGCCGTAGTGAGACGAAGGCAAAAGATGCGAGAAAACTCTGCGTCAATAGTTTGTCGATAAGCAATAATTTATTGTAACTTTTCTATTTCTTTGCTAAAAGCTATCAAAAATATAAGCCGTTATTGTCATGTTGAGTTTATTTCAGCATCTTTTTCACAAGAAAAGCTTAATAAATTTAGGAGTTACCGATGGGTTTCAATTGTGGTATAGTAGGTCTTCCCAATGTAGGCAAGTCAACTTTGTTTAACGCACTTACTCAAACTGCTGCCGCAGAAGCGGCTAATTATCCGTTTTGCACGATAGAACCCAATGTCGGGCGTGTCGGTGTTCCCGACCACAGATTATCCGAACTGGCAAAAATAGCCGCTTCTAAAGAAATAATCCCTACTCAGCTTGAATTTGTGGATATTGCAGGTCTGGTAAAGGGGGCAAGTAAGGGAGAGGGGCTAGGAAACAAATTCCTCTCACACATACGTGAGGTAGATGCTATTGTGCATGTGCTGCGTTGTTTTGAAGATGGTGACATAACACATGTTGAAGGTTCGGTAGATCCTTTGCGTGATGCGGAGATAATAGAAACGGAACTGGTTTTATCCGATTTAGAGTCGGTTGAAAAACGCATACCGGCTCTGGAGAAAAAACTACGATCGCAAGATAAGGAAGCTAAAATACAGATGGAACTATTACAGCGTGTTCTAAAGCTTCTGGAAGAAGGCAAGCCCGCCCGTAAACTGGAAGTATCTGCCGATGAGGAAAAAGCTTTCCGCACTTTACAACTCATTACGTCAAAACCGATAATGTATGTATGCAATGTGGCAGAGGAAGATGCTAAAGAAGGAAATGAATATTCCGCTCAGGTTGCACAAAAAGCAAATGAAGAAGGTGCGGCTTGTGTCGTAGTATCGGCTCGTATCGAAGAAGAGATAGCATCACTTGAAAATGACGAGGAGAAAAAAGAGTTCCTTGAGACTATCGGCTTGGAAGAAGCCGGTCTTAACCGTGTTATAAGGACGGGATATGAGCTATTGAACCTTATAACCTTCTTTACCATAGGTCCTAAGGAGGCACGTGCGTGGACGGTTAAAAAAGGCTCTCTTGCCCCTAAGGCGGCAGGTGTTATCCATACTGATTTTGAAAAAGGTTTTATCCGCTCGGAAACAATCTCATACAACGATTATATCGCAAATAAGGGTGAGCAGGGTTGTAAGGAGGCAGGAAAAATGCGTCTTGAGGGAAAAGAATATGTTACACAAGACGGCGACATTATGCATTTCAGATTTAATGTTTAGTCCTTCATCAGCCAGAAAACAAGTCTGCAATTAGTTGCAAAATCCGTAAGAACATATTCTACCGGCGGTGCTTGCGTTCTTTCTTTATCAACGCATCTGTCTGCTGTGGTAGCAACATCATCACCTCTGATAGCAAAAAAGTTACCCGTACCTGCACTTGTTGTGCCTTTATCGCCGTCATCAATTTTTTTATCAATATAATATGAGTCGGCAGAATTAAGAATGCCGTTAAAACCCGTTCCCCTCTTTGTAGCAATATAAATTCCGCCCGTACCGTAGCTGGAAGTGGTATTTATAAAATATGTTAGCTCTTCTATTGCCGAACTTTGCGGTATGTTAACGCCTCCCACACCATCACCGTTTGCCGTACCGGTTCCATCATAATCGCCGGTAATAAAACCTGCTTTTGCCATATGTGACCACGCCTGAAATCTCTCTGATGCCGTATCTAGTTCCTCATCACCGTCACCATTTAGTACACCTGTAGGATTGGTTGTTGCATTGTAAGTTCCCCAATAATCGGTTGCAGCATTAGGCAAGTCACCGGGAAAGTAATTATATTTATTACGGAAATTTTCAACACCCGTTGCATAGCCCCTTAGTTCTGATATTACGGCATTTAGCTTTGCCGCATACAACATATGCGAACCACCGGCTATTGCGGCAACAATAAGCCCTATAATTACCAAAACCACTGATAATTCAACAAGACTGAACCCTGAACTTACTTTGTTTTTCATATAGTAATATTATCACAGGTTAGTTAATAATTCATTAATTTATGCCGTTTTTTCGTCTTAGGTCATTGTGCATTGCACAGCATTTTTATTACGAAAACGCATCGGATTTGTTGTATTTTTGACTCTTTTGTGTTAGTATTAAGGATAAGGAAGTAGGATTTTAAGGAAGTAAATAGCACTACAACTGCTATTTTATAAAAATAAATAAAAATCCGGATAATTTAACTCGGTTGTATTTTTTCGAGAACTGAAGGTTATTGTTTTATTGAATTTTGAAAAAATTAAAGCGGAGAATTTATATACGATATATAAGGACGGTAACAAGCAATGAGAATTAACATATTATTAAAAAAACTATTAGGTGCGGTATTATGTATACCTTTATTTGCCTGTGGTTCGGGCGATAATATAAATTATGTTTCTCGTGATCTGCTGGATACCGACCCGCTATATCAAAAAGGTATCTCCGATATGAAAAAACCTACAAATTACGGTGCTTTAAAGCTTCAAAAAGACGATGATTCGGATCATGAAGGTAAGTTATTCGTTATCCAGAAGAAGAAAAAGGTCTATGAACTTGAAACCATGTTCAAAGAAAGAAATAATAAAAAATACTATTTTGCCGTAGGAATGGACTATAAACAACAAACTCCTCACGTATCTTTCAGGGTAGAGTTTTAAAAACTTATTATAGAAGCATCTGCAAAAAGGTGTAAAAGCTCCCTCTCCCTTAGGGAGGGGGGACTAAATTTTATAATGCCTTACCCCTTTTGCAGAGGTTTCTATAATTTATTATCCGAAGTCCTGTCTATGTGGCGGGATTTTTTTTATAAAACCCTTGCCTCTTTGCCGACCACGTCCGCTAAGAGCTTAACTTTTCTCTGAACGGATTCCCCGTATATATTTTCAATATCTTTATTTATCGAAAGCGAAAGAACATTCTTGCTCATTCTTAATTTGGCTTTTTCCAACACGCCGTACTTGCTGCCGGATATTGTTCTGGCAAGTTGCATTGCCGCCCCTATTGTCTGTGCATGCTGAATCTTCTTCGAACTTAGTAGTTGCCCCATTGTCGATAATATATTTATATCAGGGTATGAGTCATACCTGAAATATAATGACTTAGCTATAAACAGCCGTTCCGTATGATTAAGTCCGGTAAGTGATGAATCCAGTATTTTACGATATGCCATTTCAGCCCTGTACTCGGTATTCTCGTAAGCGGAAATATCGCTCATTATACAAGCGGCAAGACGAAGTCTTTTATCATCGACACTATTATTTATACTGAATAAAGGTTGCATCCATTGTGCAAGTTCATAGCCGTATTCACTGCCCCTTAGCATTCTTGCCATCATCTCGGAAGCACCGCAAAGAAGAGGGTCTTGCAGTTTTGTTTCATCGTCCAATTGAGAATATAAAAACCCTTCTCTGACACCCGATGCGGAAAAAACTATGGTCTTGGGTTTTCCTATTTTAATAATATGCTTTAATACCATGGCGGCATAAGGCATTAATTTCATACGCTTTTTGGATATGCCGGGAATTTTAAGCAGGGATTCTTCCGACATACGGCTTAATATCATGATAGTCGTCATGATATCCTCGGTTTCTACCTTATAGTTATGAATTACTTTCAGAGGGTAGTTTTTCCGTCCCATATGGACTTTGGCAAGGTTACGGAAACTACCTCCGACGGCGTAGAAGTTACTTCCTGCAAGGCTCTCGTTTAAAGGGAACTGCTTTATATATTGTGCTATATAGCCGTCAACTTTACTATGTTTATTGCTTATATTTAAGAGCCTTAACGGACCTATAGGATATGATACGCCTTTTTCAAGGTTGTTGTTTTTAACGCTTACAAGCTCAAGGCTACCTCCGCCTAAATCTCCTACAACACCTTTTGGTCTTGTGATAGAAGACATAATTCCCATACCAGCATATTTTGCCTCATCTTCTTCTGAGAATATTTCTATCTGAACTCCCAGTTCATCATTTATCCGTTGTACAAAATCCTTACCGTCTTTTGCATCACGTACGGCAGCAGTTGCAAAAAGCTTCAGGTTGTTAACGTCCATTATCTTAGCCAGACTCACAAAACGCTTTATAGAACGTAAAGCCTTTTCAACACCTTTCTTATGTAGCTTGCCTGTCGAATCAATATTTTTAGCCAGTCCGCACAGCACTTTTTCGTTGAACAGCGGCATCGGCGCACGCTTTAGACCGTCATATATAACAAGTCTTACGGAGTTTGAACCTATATCTATTAAAGCTAACGGGTTAGAATGGGGCATAACGGCTATTCCTTTTTATTATCGAACGGGAATAGTTGATAGATTTTCTTGCGCTGCTTTTCAGACTCCGCTTCAGTGATAGAGTTCCCCCTTCCCGAAAGGCTCGGGTTGGTCATGAAATATTCATGTGCCGAAAAATCGTTCGGTGAATTTGACTTGCGTATATACTGTCCGTCAGGTTGCAGATACCAGCTTTGTTTTTCATCTTTCAGGTTCGCTATCATAATTTGTTCCAGAACCTGCTGATGTACCGTCTTATTAGTTATAGGAACCATAACTTCCACTCGTCCGTTTAAATTTCTTTGCATCCAGTCCGCAGAGGATATATAAACTTTAGCATTTTCCGAAGGTAGTGCCGAACCACCACCGAAACATAATATCCTTGCATGTTCAAGATACCTTCCTACTATACTTTTTACCCTTATATTTTCAGAGAATCCTTTGATACCCGGACGTAATCCGCAAACACCCCTTACCACCAGATCTATAGATACTCCCTGTTGTGATGCCTTATATAACGCATCTATTATGTCGGGGTCAATAAGAGCGTTCATTTTTGCCCAGATTGCCGCAGGTAAACCTTCTTTTGCGTTTTCTATCTCGTTTTCTATATGCCACATTACGGTGTTCCGGAGGGACGTGGGAGATACGGCAATTGACGCAAAATTATCAGGCGACGAGTAACCGGTCAGGTAATTGAACAGATAAGCTACATCGTTGCATAATATCGGGTTACATGTAAAATATGATAAATCCGAATATGTCCTTGCAGTTACGGGGTGATAGTTTCCCGTTCCAAAATGCACATATGATTTTAATGAATCATTCTCACGCCTTACAATAAACGATACCTTCGCATGGGTTTTCAGGTCAACGAATCCGAACACCACCTGTGCGCCGGCTCTCTCTAAGTTCCTTGCCCATCTGATATTGGACTCTTCGTCAAAACGAGCTTTTAGCTCAACAACTACCGTTACCGACTTTCCCGCCTCAGCAGCTTCTATCAGTGCCATAACGATAGGTGAATCATTACTTGTTCTGTATAAGGTCTGCTTGATAGCTACCACATTAGGATCCCTTGCCGCCTGTTGCAGTAGCTTTACTACCACATCGAACGTTTCATAGGGGTGGTGTATTACAATATCCTTGGCAGCTATTGCCGCAAAGCAATCACCGCCAAAATCATTTATCCTTTCAGGAAACCTTTCTTCATAAGGTTTGAATTTCAATTTAGGCTTATTTATACAATGCAGTTCCATAAGCCTGTCCATACCCGGAACTTCATCTACTTCTATAACATCGGCGGCACTAACGCCCAGACCTTTCATGAGAAAATTGTCAAGGTCATGGTTCTTGGATAATTTCAGTTTAAGTTGAATCACCTTTCCCCTACGGCGTTTTTTTACTACGGTTTCAAAGTGATTCATCAAATCTTCGGCTTCTTCCTCTATCTCAAGTTCACTATCACGGGTCAGATGCAATACACCATATCCGGTTATGTTTTTTTCAGGAAAAATATCATCTTTATAAATCTCAATAACATCTTCTAATAATATGTAGCGTTCCTTATTACCGGGAACTCTCACGAACCTGTTCAGCTTTGACGGCAGCAGCACTATAGAATATTGTTCTTTTTTCTCATCTTCATTATAAAACTGTGAAACTACTGCCAGCCCCATATTGGGTATAAAAGGAAAAGGGTGTGCAGGATCAACGGCTATAGGAGAAAGTGCGGGAAATACATTCCTTAAAAAATAAGTATTTAACTCCTTAATATCTTTTCGGGACAAATCTTCTTTACTTACGATATATACACCGGCTTTTTTCAGATCTTCTTTAAGATGTATCCAGCATTTTTGCTGTCCGGTAATCAGATTTTCAGATTTCTCCTTAATCCTTTCCAACTGCTGCGAGGCAGTCAGACCGTCCTGACTTATCTTGGCGATACCGCTGCGTACCTGTTCTTTTAATCCTGCCACCCTGACCATGAAAAATTCGTCCAGATTACTTGCGGATATTGCGAGGAACTTTACCCGTTCAAGCAACGGGACATTCTTGTTATTCGCTTCCTCCAACACACGGCAGTTAAATTCCAGCCATGAAAGTTCACGGTTTATGAACCTCTCGGAAGGGTGTTTAAAAAAGGGTTTTGTATCTAGAATATTTTTTTGCAATTGATACCTTATAAATTATGTGCTTATAATAGATATTATATAGTGATTAGAGTCTAAGAGTCTAGTATTTAGTATTTAGTATAAGCATATCGGGTGTAGTTACAGAACGTATAAACTGTAAATTTTTCAATCTTGATTCAAAATCCTGTCCGGAAAATGACGGTTTCAATATAATAAACAAAATTATAAAAATGAAAAAATTATATATATTAAGGCATGCAAAATCAGATTACCCTGAAGGAGTACAAGACCATGCACGCCCACTGAATAAAAGGGGAAATTCAGCCTCCGTCGCAATGGGGAAATATATAAGCTTAAACCGGATAAACCCCGATGTTATATTATCATCTGATTCTACAAGAACCACACAGACCATTAACAACATAGTAAGGGAAGCTTCTATCGAAACTAAGGTAGATTTTATAGGCAGGCTATATCTTGCAACTCCGGGAGAGATATTAAAGGAACTTGCCAAGCTTGATGATAGTTTTTCTTCTGCGATGGTAGTATGCCACAATCCGGGAGCCGAGATGCTTACCGCCATACTGGCAGGAAACGGCAACAAAGGGGCATTACAGAACTTAAAGAAAGGTTACCCCACATGCTCTCTGGCATGCCTTACCGTAAATTCGGATAGCTGGAAAAATATAGATGCAGGCAGTGCCTATCTGGACGAATTCATTACCCCTACAATTTTAGTAAATATATAACCATGTCAGGCAATCCGTTTAAGTCCTACCGTGATTCATACGCTATAAATATGCGTCTTAACCACCCCAAAATTATCGTAGGGCATAGAAGTTATTATGCAGGTTATTATCATGGTTTGCATTTTGAAGATTGCGTCCGCTATTTAGATAATGCCGATAAAAATAAAGACTGCGATAAACTTATTATCGGAAAATACTGCTCTATAGCAAGCGGGGCTGTCTTTATGATGGGCGGAAATAACGGACACAGGCATGACCGGCTCGCCTCTTATCCTTTAGATATAATAGAAAAAACAAGAAAGCCCGGCAAAAAAAACTTAGAAGGCTATCGCAAAAAAGGCGATACGGTAATCGGCAATGATGTCTGGATAGGAACCGAGGCAATGATAATGCCGGGAATACAAATAGGTGACGGAGCGGTAATAGGTGCAAGGGCAGTAGTAACTAAAAATGTCGAGCCATATAATATAGTTGGCGGCAACCCTGCTAAAGTTATAAAAAAACGCTTCACCGATGAGGAAATAAAAATCCTATTAAAAATAAAATGGTGGGATTTAGAAGAAGAAACTATCCTAAAAAATATCGATATATTAAGAAGCGGTGATGTAACGGCATTGAAAAAAGCAATAATTGCCTAATAAAACTATTTCCTGTTTTTATTTATCGGATTAATATAAAATATAAAGATATTTTGTCATGCTGAATTTATTTCAGGGGGTTTTGAAAAATGAAAAACATAGTAGTTCTGGGGCTTGGGAAGGTAGGGACTTTAGTTGCAACTTTACTGCACGAATCAGGTTTTGAAGTAACCGGAATTGATATGGCTGCTAAAAAGCAGAAGTTCAAAACCTTGAAAGCCGGTGTTACGGCGTACAAATCTCTCCTGAAAATCCTGAAAGAAAATGATGCGGTTGTTTCATGCCTGCCATACGACCTGAATGAGAATGTAGTAAAGGCGGCACATGAGGCAGGAATACATTATTTTGACCTGACCGAGGACGTGCCTACCTCCGAATATATCAAGAAGCTATCTAAAACCGCAAAAGGTGTTATGGCTCCTCAATGCGGATTGGCTCCGGGTTTTATAGCAATAGTGGGAGCAAGCCTTGCACAAAAATTCTCAAAACTGCGTTCTATAGAGCTGCGTGTAGGTGCGTTGCCTCAACACCCAAAAGGCGAGCTTGGCTATGCTTTCAATTGGTCGCCTGAAGGAGTGGTAAACGAGTACTTAAATGACTGTATTATAATTCAGGGAGGAGAAATAAAGAAAGTTCCGGCATTGCAATATCTTGATAAAATAGTAATCAAGGGTGATACGCTTGAATCCTTTACTACGTCGGGCGGCTTAGGAACAATGTGCGAAACATATGAAGGCAAAGTTGACGAATTGTTTTATAAAACCATGCGTTATCCGGGGCATATGAAACTTATGCGTTTTTTCTTCCATGAGCTATTGATGCGTGAAAACAGAAAAGAAGCCGGTGAAATACTAACAAAAGCAAAACCCCCTGTTAATGATGATGTGGTTTATGTACATGCCGCAGTTGAAGGCTATAAGGGAAAGCAACTATCCCGTGATGAATTTGTAAAGGCATATTACCCGAAAATTATTGACGGCAAACAATGGCGTGCCATTTCGTGGACAACCGCATGTTCTATCGCCGCTACCATTGAAATGGTAGCAAACGGTGAGTTGCCTGATAAGGGATTTTTAAAACAGGAAGATATTCCGCTGGAAAAATTTCTGAAAACAAAAAACGGCAGTTATTATAATGACTAGTCTTCCAACTCAAACACGGTTTTTCCGCCTACAATAGTCCTGACCGCCCGTCCTTTTACTTTATATCCGTCAAAAGGAGAGTTCTTTGACTTACTGCTAAACTCGCATGACTGAATTTCCCATGGTGCATATACATCAATTAATGTAAGGTCTGCTGCTAAGCCTTCTTTAATTCTGCCTACAGGCTTACCTATTACATCGGCAGCCTTATATGTCATCTTCCCCAAAACCTCAGGCAGGCTCATATATCCCTGATGGTAAAGTTCCAAAGAAAGCGGCAGCATGGTTTCAAGACCCACAATCCCGAATGCAGCGTCCGAGATATGTACGCATTTTGAATCAGGCTCGTGCGGAGCGTGGTCGGTAGCTATAACATCTATAGTGCCGTCCTTTAATCCTTCGATAATGGCAAGCTTGTCTTTTTCCGCTCGAAGAGGCGGATTCATTTTCGCAAGGGTGTCCCATTGCTCTACCGCATGGTCGGTCAGCACAAAATGGTGCGGTGCTGCCTCACATGTAACATTGAATCCTTTTGCCTTAGCACGCCTTACCGCTTCAATTGCCTGATGTGTAGATATGTGCAGGACGTGATAATGCCCTTTTGTAAGTTCGAGCAACAGCAGGTCACGCTCAACTATAATTGCCTCTGATGCGTTGGGTACACCTTTTAAACCTAATTTTTCCGATATCTCGCCTTCATTTATACAGCCGCCGTCAGAAAGGTTTTTGTCTTCACAATGCTGGGATATCAACATTCCCGATTCTTCGGCTTTTTCCATCGCACGACGCATGACAAGAGAGTTCATCACAGGCAGACCGTCATCACTAAAACCGATTACTCCTGCTTCTTTTAACGCCTGCATATCTGTCAATTCCTGACCTTTTAACCCTTTAGTGATAGATGCGTAGGTATATGTATTTACATAAGCGTCTTTTTGTATTGCCTTGTATAACTCGTTGACCACTTCTACGGAATCTATTACGGGGGAAGTATTTGCCATACATACACATGTCGTAACCCCTCCTGCCGCAGCCGACTTTGTTCCGGTTATAATATCTTCCTTATATTCCTGACCGGGAGTTCTAAAATGCACCTGTATGTCAAGCAGCCCGGGGCAAAGTACGCACCACCGGCAATCAATTATTTCCATATCGTCTGACGGCACGATGTCGGAGCCGAACCGGCTTATTTTTCCGTCTTTTACTATCAAAGTCCCCACTTCGTCATATCCTGATTCGGGGTCTATGATTCTTGCATTTATAAATGCGGTATCTTTAAGCTCGGTTTCCTGAGGGCGGTAGAATATCTGTGGCATGGTCTTCTTTTATGTAGTTTTTGACAAGAATATAGCTTTTTTGAGAGCAGAAAACCATATTTTTTTAGCATAGTGTTTTCGGAAATATGAATCGTTGCAAATAACACTATTCTTTTTTATCATCATCGGTCTTATCTACGCTTTTTGAGGGCTTAGATTTTACCATAGATATCGAAACGCCCGCTATTACGGCTATGAACATGGTTAGTAGCACCTTGAAAAACATTTCGGTTGAAAGATAATTTGTCCAAAGCCGGTCAACAACCAGTATAACGGTGACCGATATGACAATTAGCCAAGTAATATTTTTTAGGCTCATGACTTTTACCTTATTAATTTATATTTAACAGACTTTAATATTAATATTCATTTATCACAAACTGTAAATAACATATCATAAGTTTTCATTATTATTAATAGTGGATTTACTCCTTGCTTTTTAAAGAAAAACTCATATAATTTGCGTTCTTTCCCGAATAACAGGTATTAATTATGGGTGATGTTTTAAAATTTAAAGAACAAGGGAGCGGTTCCGTGAGCTTAAACGTATATTATGATAAAGACTGTGATTTAGGTCTTATAAAAAATAAAAAAATTACTATCCTAGGTTATGGTAGCCAAGGTCATGCACATGCACAAAATTTAAAAGATAGCGGCGTTGCCGATGTTACTGTCGGTCTTCGCAGTTCTTCTTCAAGTGTAAAATCTGCTAGAAACGCCGGTTTTGAAGTAAAAGAGCCTGCCGATGCTGTAAAAAACGCAGATATCATTATGTTCCTAGTGCCGGATGAAAATCAGGCTGATTTATACGAAGCTGTAAAGGATAACATCAAAAATGGTGCGGCACTGGCATTTGCTCATGGATTAAACATACATTTCGACCTAATTAAACCTCGTGCCGATCTTGACGTATTCATGACTGCACCTAAGGGACCGGGTCATACCGTACGCGGTGAGTATGTAAAAGGTGGCGGTGTTCCGTGCTTGATAGCTGTTGCACAAAACGCATCCGGTAAGGCAAAAGATATCGCTCTTGCTTGGGCATCTGGCGTAGGTGGCGGACGTTCGGGAATTATAGAAACTACTTTCAAAGATGAGTGCGAGACCGACCTATTTGGTGAGCAAGCTGTTCTTTGCGGCGGTATCAGCGAGCTTATCAAAGCTGGTTTTGAAACTTTGACTGAAGCCGGTTATCCGCCTGAAATGGCTTATTTTGAATGTTTACATGAAACCAAACTTATCGTTGACCTGTTATATGAAGGCGGTTTGGCTAACATGCGTTATTCAATTTCAAACACTGCCGAATATGGCGACTATGTAAGCGGTCCTAGAGTTATAACTTCTGAAACCAAAGCTGAAATGAAGCGTATTTTAGAAGATATACAGTCAGGCAAATTCACAAAAGAATTCATTGCCGACCGTGCTGCACAAGGTGCTCACAAACTAGAAGAGATACGTGCTAAAGAAGCTAAACACCCTATTGAAGAAGTAGGTGCAAAGCTCCGTAAGCTCATGCCTTGGATAGGTAAGAACAAACTTGTAAAAGATGAGGCTGCATAAAAAGCAGAAATAGGATTTTCCTTTAAAAACCCCGTTCTTTTACAAGACGGGGTTTTTTTATACTTAAAAAACGACGACAGACTAAAGTAACTTTGAATTTAATTTACGTAAATTTGTCATTCCACGAATTTGTTTAGTAAAACAAATTATAGTGGAATCCACATTTAAAAAAGTTAGGAAACTTTTTTAATATTGAAAAGTTTTCCTAAACTTTTCAAATTGGATCCCATGATAAAAAATTTTACTAAATTTTTTTCATAGGATGACAGGAGAAGTAAATTCAAATTTACCGTAGCTAAAATGGAAAACATAAATACAAATCAGATTAAGGGTATTACGTGGATGGTAGTCCACTGTTTTTTGATATCCGCTATGGCGGCAATAATAAAGGTTACCGCCGAAGATATGAATGTTTTTCAAATAGTATTCTTATATAACGCTTTTGCGTTATTGTTCCTATTGCCTTTCATGTATAAGAACGGCTGGTCAGATGTTATAAAAACGCAGAAACTAAAACTACATTTAGGGCGTTCTTTTTTAGGGGCTATATCATTGACCATGTATTTTTACGCCTTTACCGTAATACCGCTTACCGAGGCAAGGGCAATCGCACTTACAGGACCTCTTGTCAGCTCATTAATGGCCGTAATATTCCTGAAGGAAAAGACAGGAAGGCACAGGACAAGTGCAATGATAATAGGCTTTGCCGGAGTATTACTTATAGTAAGACCCGGAATGGAAGGATTCACGTATATATCCTTAATGGTGGTAGCGTGCGTATTTATGTGGTCGGTGATAGACATATTGATAAAGACATTGTCCAAGACCGAATCCAATATATGCCAATTATTTTACTTAACCGGCGGTATGTCGTTATTTACCATGCCGTTGGCGGTATATTTTTGGCAGTCATCTTCAGGCTTTTCGCATTGGGGGGTAATGATATTGTTGGGAGCCGTATTTTTGATAAACATATATGCGGTTACTAACGCATTTCGCTTTGGTGATATAACCGTCATAATGCCGTTTGATTTTTCAGGAATGGTATTTACCATAATAATAGCATATCTGGCGTTTGATGAGATAATAGACATCTACACCGCAACGGGTTCGGTTATAATTATGTTATCAAGTATATATATGGTCAGGCGTGAGGCAAAAAAAGCAAAGGTGATGCACGCAACCATACAGAAAGTGGAGATGTAAATATGAAAAACAGCTTTATAAACTTTACAAATAAAAGCTTAACAATATACTTTGCACGTTGGTTTAAACGCTCACGCGAAAATTTTCTGCTCTGCGAATATTAACAATATGTTAGGTGTAATATAGATGCAAAAAAATTTAACGGAAAAAAAACAAAATGACTAAAGACAAGATAAAAATATTTGATACTACATTGCGTGACGGTGAGCAATCTCCCGGTGCTACGATGAATATGGACGAGAAGATATTAATAGCTGAAACTCTTGATAAGATGGGCGTTGATATAATTGAGGCAGGTTTCGCTATTGCTTCCAAAGGTGACTTTGAAGCGGTAAATAAAGTTGCCAAGAAGGTGAAGAACGCCACGGTATGCTCGCTTGCAAGAACTGTAAAGGCTGATATTGAGGCGGCAGCAGAGGCTATAAAGCCTGCAAAAAGAGGGCGTATCCACACATTCATTTCAACCAGCCCTATTCATATGAAGCACAAGTTGAATATGAACGAGGAGCAGGTTTTGGAACGCACTCGTGATATGGTAAAATTAGCCCGTAATTTATGTGATGATGTTGAGTGGTCGGCGGAAGACGCTACCCGTACCGACCATGATTTTTTATGCAAAACTGTTGAAGCTGCTATTGCGGCGGGTGCTACCACCGTCAATTTACCCGACACCGTAGGCTACACCACTCCTTTGGAATATGCAGGTTTGATATCTATGATAAAAAACCGTGTACCAAATGTTGACAAAGCCGTTTTATCGGTACACTGCCATAACGATCTTGGTTTGGCGGTTGCTAATTCATTGGCGGCGGTCAGTGCCGGTGCAAGGCAGATAGAATGCACTATCAACGGGCTTGGTGAAAGAGCCGGAAATGCAGCCATGGAAGAAATAGTAATGGCTATCAAAACCCGTAATGACATCTTGCCTTATGACACAAATATTGACACTACCCAGATTATGCGTGCTTCAAAATTAGTATCTACCGTTACAGGCTTCGTAGTGCAGAACAACAAGGCAATAGTAGGTGCAAACGCATTTGCACATGAATCGGGCGTGCATCAGGACGGTATGTTGAAAAATGCCTCTACCTACGAGATAATGACACCCGAATCTGTCGGCTTGCACAAATCTAAATTGGTTATGGGTAAATTATCGGGTCGTCATGCCTTCAAAAATAAATTAGAAGAGTTGGGTTTTGAGTTGGGAGATAACGCTTTTGAGGAGGCATTTAACAACTTCAAAAACTTAGCGGATAAAAAGAAAGAGATTTATGATGAAGATATTATTGCACTTATCGATAATAGTGCTATTAACAATAAAGGGTTGGTCGAACTTTTAAGTTTGCAGGTTCATTGCGGTTCTGTTGATAACCCCAAAGCGAGTCTGAAGCTTGCAGTTGAAGGTGTGACCAAAGAAATAGAAACAACGGGTGACGGTCCTGTTGATGCTATTTTCAACGGAATAAAAAAATTAGTTACGCATGATGCAAAACTGGAATTATATCAGGTTCATGCGGTAACAGGCGGAACCGACGCACAGGCCGAGGTTACGGTAAGGCTGAATAAGGACGGAAAAATAATTAGCGGTAATTACCGTGACACGGATACTTTGGTTGCATCGGCAGGAGCTTATATTGCTGCTGTAAATAAACTAAAGAAGCTTGACGAGGATGCAAATAAAGAGCATGTTGTTTAAAAATAGAAATTTTAATTTTTTATGACGGTACGGTAGTGAAAGAATTTTCGAGTGCGTTAATAATTAGTTAAGATTTAATGGTTATATTCCGAGTTCCAAATAGTTAGATTATTAAAGTTTTAAGATAGGGTTTTATGAGTATGATGTCAAAAATGTTTGGTTCGCTTTCTTGCGATATGGCAATTGACCTAGGTACTGCAAATACGCTTGTATATGTAGCAGGTCGCGGGATTGTTTTAAATGAGCCTTCTGTAGTGGCTATGTTAAAGGACAAGGGAGGCTCCGTACCTTACGCTTTCGGTAACGAGGCGAAGATGATGTTGGGTAGAACTCCTGCCGAGATTGAGGCCATACGCCCTTTAAAAGACGGTGTTATAGCCGATTTTAGGGGAGCCGAAGAAATGATAAAGCACTTTATCAGGACTGTTCATAACCGTAAGTGGCTTACAGGTCCGTTAATCATTATATGTGTTCCGTCAGGTTCTACTCCGGTTGAGCGTCGTGCCATACAAGATGCGGCAGAAAGTGCGGGTGCAAGAGATGTTTATCTAATCGAAGAGCCTATGGCGGCTGCTATCGGTGCTGACCTTCCTGTTACCGAGCCTACAGGTTCAATGATTGTTGATATCGGTGGAGGCACTACTGAAGTTGCCGTACTTTCACTTGGCGGTATAGTTTACGCACGTTCGGTGCGTGTGGGTGGTGACCTGATGGACGAGTCCATTATTTCATATATCCGCCGTTGCCATAATCTTCTTATCGGCGAATCTACTGCTGAAAAAATTAAAAAGACTATCGGTTCAGCCAAATTACCTGAAGATGGTGAAGGTAAAGTTATGGAAATTAAGGGACGTGACCTTGTAAACGGCGTTCCAAAAGAAATAGTACTTACCGAGTCACAAATTGCAGAAAGCCTGCAAGAGCCTGTAAGTCAAATTGTAGAAGCGGTAAAAATTGCATTAGAATGCACTCCTCCCGAACTATCTTCTGATATCGTAGATAAAGGAATAGTGATGTCAGGTGGCGGAGCTTTGTTGCATAATCTTGATACGGTTCTGCGTGATGCTACGGGTCTTCCTGTGTTTGTTGCCGATGATCCGCTATCGTGTGTTGTACTTGGAACAGGAAAAGCTTTGGAAAACCATCGTCAGCTTAAACATCACATATTATTTAAGCAGGAATAGTGTTAACCTATTGCCGTAATGCGGTTAATAGCTTGCTCCTTAACCATTGAAGAATAATTTTTATAACGGCTGACTGTTGCCGAGTTATTTTCAATGTAATTTTTATTTAGGTTTTTTGTAATATCATAATTTTTATTATTATATTTTTCATATGCAGCAGAAATTGTTTGCATAGTTTGTTGAGAGGGAACCCAATTAATTTGTAAGCCGATAGTATTGCTCACTTCTATTATCTTATCTTTATAACAAGCCGACTCACTCTCTCCTTTAGTGATGCCGACGAAGTAATGCTTGCTAAAATATTCTATATCGGATTGATTGAATCTTGAGGCTACTCCGTTTACAAAATTAGCAAGTTCCGCATGATCTTCTTTGCATGATCTTCTTTATTTATCTTTGCGTACAAGCTTTTAAGTTTGGGGTTTGCTTTAACCATATTAACAGCCAAATGCAAATAATCACTATTCACATCGGCAGTAGGTCTATCTTTTCCTTTACCATCTACATAAATAGATTTAAGGGCTTCATTAAGCCCTTCTATACTATCAAAACCATCAGGTAAATTATAGTCCTCACTTACCTTTAAATTAGTACCGTATTTTTTATTGAAAGCCCTTTCAAATCTTAATGAAGGACAAAACTGCAAATCCCTTTCTTTATCCACTGTATAACCCCGACAAAAATTGTTAATTTTTTTTTACCTTTATATCGCAAATATGTAAAAAAATCAACAAACTGTTGAGTTACAACAACCAAAGCTCGGTTGTTTTAAGATTATCGTCCATTTCATATTCAACCACGTCCTGATCTATAAGGCTAACTATTGCGGCACTTACCGTTTCACCGTCAGTAATTCCTTTTTCTGCACATTTAGCTATCAGGTCGTCAGGCTTTATCATATTTTCCTGACCGTAGCATTTTGCTTCTTTCATTATTTGGACGATTAACTCTTCATTATTATCCATTTAATTTCTCCAGTTCTTTCTTAAATTTTAATGCTATTTTATCAAGTAAAAGCAGGTTATCGGCAGGTTTCCCCATATCGGCAGATTCCCTTAAATTCGGGTCTATAGGTATTTCACCCAAGAAAGGTATATCCATATCTTTTGCCAGATTTTTAGCTCCGCCCTCACCGAATATGTAATTCTTTTTGCCCCTGTCATCTTCAAAATAGCTCATATTCTGCACTATACCTAAAATCGGGACATTTATTTTCCGGAACATAGTAATGGCTTTCTTTACATCTATAAGTGCAACCTCCTGAGGGGTTGAAACAACGACCACGCCGTTTATATCATAGCTTTTGCAAAGACTAAGCTGTATATCACCCGTACCCGGAGGGGTGTCTACAATCAGATAGTCAAGCTGCCCCCAGCTAACACCGAGCATAAGCTGGTTCATGGCTTTTATTGCCATTGATGCACGCCATACTAAAGCATTATCCTCTTCTATCAGGTAGCCTATTGAAACGGACTTAATCCCTTCGGACTCTTTAGGTATTATTTTATTCTTGTCATCAAGGCTAGGCTTGCCTTTAAGTCCTAGCATTTTAGGTATGGAAGGTCCGTAAATATCCGCATCAACCAAACCGACCTTATGCCCGAGCGAACTTAGCTTCCTTGCAAGATTGACCGCAACCGTAGACTTTCCGACCCCACCTTTACCCGATGCTACAAGAATAATATTCTTTACGTTAGGTATATTTTTACCGACAGGCAACTGAGCATTATTATTTTGCACCTTATTGGCAGGCAATGGGGTTCTAGGAGAAGAAAAAGCCCCCGGTTGTGAGGAGGTCATAACAACCGTAACGCTGTTAACGCCTTCTATCTTACGGACGGCATTTTCACATGTTTTACGTAAGGTTTCCTTTTCCTCCGCCTTGTTTATGTCCACTTCCAGAGCGAACCCTACAGAAGACTCTTTGATTACAATTGAAGATATGATGCCGGATTCAACGACACTTTTGCCGGAATCAGGATCTATTATCGGTTGTAATGCCGATAACACCTTGTCTTTACTTATTTCCAGTTTTAATTTTGACATTCTCTTGAAATATTCCGTATATTGTTTATATTCTGTTTTATGACTTTTAACTCACATGCACGCTAATTAATATTAATATAGTAATTTTTTTCAAAAAGGGAAGACATTATGCCTTGGGATGATGATAATCACAACGATAAGGGGCCGTGGGGACAAGCTCCGGGCGGTAAAAAACCGCAGGATAACAAGCCCAAATCATCAGGACAGCAGCCCGATGACATAGACGAGATTATCCGTAAAAGTCAGGAAAAAATACGCGATATATTCGGTGGTGGCGGTAAACGTGGCGGCGGTGGCAAGGGTGGCGGTCTTGCAACTCCTCCCGTAAACAGCAACAAAGTAATCGGCGTTATAATAGCAATAGTAGGTTTGTTCTGGATAGGTTCCGGTGTTTATACGGTTAACACGAAAGAGGTAGGTGTAGTACTGAGATTCGGTGAGTTCGTAGATACTACAAAGTCGGGTATTAACTACCATCTACCCTTTCCTATTGAAAGGGTGATAAAGCTAAAAGTAACCGACCGTTACCGTACACAGATAGGAAATAACTCAACAGGCGGCACTGAACAACGCTTTCCTGCTGTAAGAGATAACAGAAATTCCCGTAAGGAAATATTAATGCTTACCGGTGACGAGAATCTCGTAAGCGTAGAGTTCGTCGAGGTTCAGTGGCAAATTGAAAATCCTGAAAAATTCCTGTTCAACGTATATGACCCCGAGATAACCGTAAGAGATGCCGCAGAAAGTGCCATACGTGAAATTATCGGTAAGACAAGGTTAAGTGAAATTCTGTCCGAGGGACGTGTAAAGCTACAACTGGACACAAAAGAGCTTCTTCAAAGCATACTTAGCTCCTATGATATAGGAATAACCGTTGAAGAGATAAATATAAGTGCCGTTCCGCCTAAGACTACCATAGAGGTTATGAACAAGAGCATTAACGAAAAAGGTGAGATAATAGACAAAGCCATAATTACCACAATTGATGAGGCATTTAAGGACGTGCAGGCGGCAAAAGCCAATAAAGAAGCCGCAATCAATGCTGCACAGGCTCGGGAGAACGAGATAGTTCCGATAGCACGCGGTAGGGCTGAGAAGTTGATTCAGGAAGCACAAGGTTATAAAGAACAGATAATCGCTAAGGCGGAAGGTGAGGCAAAACGTTTCGTGTCCGTTTACGATGAGTACCGTAATGCAAAGGACGTGACAAGAAAGCGTATATATCTTGAAACTATGGAAGAAGTTTTAAAAGGTATGGACAAAATAGTTCTGGACTCAGAAAGCGGTGCAGTCCCGTATCTTCCGCTTAATGAATTAAAAAAAAGAAGGTAGGTCATGAATAAAGGTTTATTTGCTATAGTCGGCGTATTTATAGTACTGTTATTACTAAACTCATTTTTCATAGTTAACCAGACCGAACAGGTTATCGTACTGCAATTCGGAAAACCCGTAGAATTTAATGATGACGGTAAGGAAGTTGCTTATATTAACAATCCGGGGCTTAAATTTAAAATACCTTTTATTCAGCAGGTAGTAAGGTTTGATAAGCGTATTTTATATTTTGAAGCGGCAGACAAGGAGATACTGGACTCGGAGAATAAGACGCTTACCGTTAGTGCTTTTGCAAAATATAAAATAATCGATCCCCTTACATTCTATGAAAAAGTTACCGACCTGAGGGGGATTAATTCAAAGCTTGATAAGATATTCGAGTCAAGCCTGCGTGATGCTATAGGTAAAGCACCTCTTCAGACCCTGCTTACGGACAACAGAAAAGGGATAATGAAAGAAATTAACGATAGCGTTGTCGAGAAATCTTCCGCATTCGGGATACAGGTTACCGATGTAAGGATAGTAAGAGCCGACCTGCCTAAAGAGAACTCAGATGCTATTTTCCAAAGAATGTACACCGACCGTAACAAGGAGGCACGTGAATATAGAGCTCAAGGTCAGGAAGAAGCGCAGAAAATAGTTTCAAAAGCTGAAAAACTGGCTACGATAATCATTGCCGAGGCAGAGCGTGACTCACAGATAATCCGAGGTGAAGGCGATGGTAAGGCAACCAAGATATTTGCCGACGCTTTTAACCGTGACTCGGAATTTTTCAGTTTTTACCGCTCAATGCAGGCATATAAGGGAAGTATCAATAAAGACAGCACAAGTATGGTGTTATCGCCTGATAGTGAATTTTTGGGTTATTTCGGAGACATAAACGGTGTTCGGAAAAGGTAGTAACTATATTTTGTATTTGAGGAATTTATGATTAGAAATAATGTTATTACAAGGTTACTTGTAACTATTACGGTTTTTATCTTATTTGCGGTAAAAGCTACAGCGGCAAATGCACCGCAGAGCTTTGCCGATCTGGTAGAAAAACTGAACCCTGCCGTTGTTAATATATCGACTACACAAACAATAGAAGGCTCATCTTTAAGCCCTTTCGGTCAGTTTTTCCACTTTGAGGGTCCAAACGGCGATGACCTTGGCGAGTTGCCCGAACTATTCAAAAAATTCTACGGTGAGCCTTTCGGCAATTTAGAAGGCAACAAACAAAAGCGTGAAACAACTTCATTAGGCTCCGGTTTCGTTATATCGGAAGAAGGTTATATAGTTACCAACCACCATGTTATAGATAAGGCCGATGAGATAACTATAATATTCAATGACGACACCGAAGCCACCGCAAAAGTAGTGGGTTCCGATGCTAAAACAGATATTGCGGTATTAAAAATAGAGACCGATAAAAAATTGCCGTTCGTAAAATTCGGTAACTCCGATAAAGCCAGAGTGGGTGACTGGGTAATAGCTATCGGTAATCCTTTCGGGCTTGGCGGCTCGGTATCCGCAGGTATAATCTCTGCCCGTGCAAGGGATATAAATGCAGGTCCTTTTGATGACTTCATACAGACAGATGCGGCAATAAACAGAGGCAACTCAGGCGGTCCTATGTTTAATGTTGAAGGGGAAGTAATAGGCGTTAACTCGGCTATATTTTCGCCGTCAGGCGGTAACGTAGGTATAGGCTTTGCCGTACCTTCTAATCTGGCAGAGCCTGTTATAAACCAGTTAATTGAAACAGGTCATATAGAGCGTGGCTGGCTAGGCGTTAAAATACAGACCGTAACGGACGAGATTGCCGAGAGTATAGGCATGAAAGATTCCAACGGTGCTTTGGTTGTAGATGTTCAGGAAAAAAGCCCTGCCGATAAAGGCGGTTTAAAAGCCGGTGATGTTATTATCAGCTTTGACGGTAAAAACGTTGAGACAATGAGGAGGTTGCCGAGGATTGTTGCGGAAACTCCGGTAGGTAAAAAAGTACCCGTAGTAGTATGGAGAAACGGTGAAAAGAAAACCGTAATTGTTACTATTGCATTGCTTGATGAATCAGACGGTGATGCCTCCAAATCAGCAGATGGAAAATCAGATGATACGAAAGACTCCAAAAAAGCAGATGTGGCAATTGCAGGTATCGGGATACAGGATATTACAAAAGCGTACCGTGATACATATAATATTGATAAAGACATTAAAGGTGTAGTTATTACCGATATAGACCATAAAAGCGAGGCATCTTCAAAGCCTATAAAAGCCGGTGATGTTATTACGGCAATTAACCAGACTCAGGTTAATTCGGTAAAAGAGGCTAAGGAAGTTTTTGATGCTGCCGTAGACAAAAAACGTAAATCGGTATTATTATTGATTAACAGAGGCGGTGATACTTTATTTATCGCCGTTCCGATAGAAAAGAAATAGCCGTTTACGGGAAGGGGTGTTAGTAAGGGGGAGACACATGCAGGTATAACAAGCACTTGCGAGTTTCTACCCCTCACAAAAACACTTTGTGTTTTTAACTCTCCCTCAAGGGGAGAGTAGTTTTTTCACTTTTGCAAAGGCTTCTTTACTTCTCCCGTCATACACTATATTATTAAAAATTCCCATAATCATTAGTTGAATTTTATAGATAACTTATCACTTTTTATGTGTAATTTGATATTTTGTTTTTGTCATCATGATAAGAATAGGTTATTAATCATGTTTAACTAAGGAATATTATAAGCTTCAAGTATTAAAAATGATAAGCAGTACGCCGGTAAAATCCAGTTTTATTATACATATATCAAGACCTGTGAAAGCGTTAATCAGGAAGTTTTCACTGGCACTTTTATTTATTCTGGCAATATCGGGTATAATAATCGGCAAGATAGACAGCCCTATAACCAATGATATCCGAACTAAAATAACGGATATAACATCACCTGTTATAGGCACGATGTCGGTACCTGTAAATTTTATAAGCAATTTTAAAGAATCAATGCAAAGCTATTTTTTCGTACATAAAAAAAACGAAAATCTGGTAAAAGAAAACGAAAGGCTCAAAACAAAACTTATAAATCTTTCAGGTATTGCATATGAAAATGAAAGGTTAAAAGAGCTTTTGAATTATGCCGAACAGCTCAAATATAATTACATATCGGCAAAAGTAGTTGGAAATACTAGCGGTCCTTTTTATAGCTCGATCATTATTAATGCCGGTACTTCCGACAATGTAAAAAAGGGGCAGGCGGTAGTTAATGAAGAAGGTCTTGTAGGTCGTATAATTGAGGTCGGTGAAAAAAGCTCAAGGGTATTATTATTGACCGACATTAACTCGAATATACCCGTTATCACCAGCCGTTCACGAGAGCCTGCAATTATGTCGGGAAATAATAATGAGATGCCGAGATTACGATATTTATCAAATGAGACTAAAACTGAAGAACTGGAGGTAGTGAAAACTTCAGGTGACGGCGATGTTTATCCTTACGGTCTGCATGTAGGAGTAATAAAAATCGATGCGAGCGGCACAAGATATGTTCAGCCTTTTGTAGAATTGCATAAACTTGAGCATTTAAGCGTAATCGACTATTCGGGACAATAAGATCATGCACGCAATATCAAAAACCATGCTTATTATTCCGAAGTTCCTTGCTGTTTTTGCGGTATTGCTAATGTGTACGCAAAGCAGGGTTTACGGCTTTGATAATTACTTTCCGGCAATTGACCTTATGGTTATATATTACTGGTGTATATACAGACCGAAGCTTCTGGGTAACGGTTTTGTTTTTTTATTGGGTTTTTTAAAAGATGTTCTTATGGGTGTTTCTTTTGGTATAAACGCACTTAACAACCTTATAATAAGAATGATGATAGTCCGAAAGGGAGGACATTTTGAACCTACATTTTATTTTCTCTGGTTGGGTTTTGCTATAATACTTATGATATCCACAACAATACAATGGTTATTGTTCTCGTTCTTGGCAGAACAATGGCTGGGCATAGGAGCAGCGGCGAAACAATGTGCGGTATCCGTCCTTATATACCCGTTTGTACATAACTTTTTTAATAAAATACATGGTTTATTGCCGAGACATTTTGTAAATGCTTAGAAAGAAAAAAGACAAAATTTTTAGTAGACGCATCTTCGTTTTAGCGGGGCTTAAAGCATCTTTATTGCTTGGTCTTGTAGCAAGGTTATACTACCTGCAAATAGTTAAGACAAGTGAGTACCAAACATTTTCCGATAGTAACCGTATAAGGCTATTCCTTATTCCCCCCCTTCGTGGAAAAATATTAGACAGGCAAAGCAGGATACTTGCCACTAACCGCAATTATTACAGGGTTATATTTGATAGACAGACAAAGTCCGACAGCTATTTGGTATTGAGGAAATTGTCAGAAGTGCTTGAGATAGGCGAAGACGGCTACCAAAGATTGGTAGCCAAGCTGGAAAATAGTAAAGCGATAGGTTCGGTAACTATCTATGAGCATCTTACATGGAGCGACTTGTCTAAAGTTTCCGTCAATGCCCCCGATCTGCCCGGTATCTCTATTGATGTGGGGCAGATAAGGGATTTTCCGACAGGTGCGATATCTTCGCATGTTGTAGGTTATATGGGGCCGGTATCTGAAACTGAAATAAAAAAGAACCCGCTTTTGAACCACCCCGATTTCAAAATAGGGCGTGACGGTATCGAACGCCAGCTTGAAAAGGACTTACGTGGTGTAGCAGGTGTAAAGAAAATGGAAGTAAATGCGTATGGACTTCCCGTACGTGAGTTATCACGTGAAGAGAGCAAGGAGGGAAAAGATGTAGTGCTCACCCTTGACAAAGAGTTACAGGAATTTGTCGGTAAAAGAATGGAAGGTCTTACAGGTTGCTGCGTTGTTATGAATGTAAATAACGGGGATATATTATCGTTTGTATCAACCCCTGGCTTTGACCCTAATGAGTTCACTTACGGTGTTTCGAACGAATATTGGAAGGAACTGATGCATAATGACAAGAAGCCCCTTATTAATAAGGCACTTTCAAACCAGTACCCGCCCGGTTCTACATTTAAGATGGTGGTAGCACTTACTGCATTGAAGGAAGGATTTGACCCTGATAAGAAATTTTATTGCCCCGGACATATGGATCTCGGCAAGACAAGGTTTCATTGCTGGAAGAAAGAAGGACACGGTAATCTTGATATGAAGCAGGCTATAATGCATTCATGTAACACTTATTTTTATAACTTATCCAAAATACTGGATATTGATAATATACACGATATGGCTGCTAAATTCGGTTTCGGTAAAGAAATAGGGGTTCCTTTATCAGGCGAGAAATCAGGTCTTTTGCCAAGCAGTGAATGGAAAAAGAAAAAATACAACGTAGCATGGCAAAAAGGTGACACCTTAAATGTCGGTATAGGTCAGGGTTATCTCCTTGCAACACCGATGCAACTTGCTTTAATGACATCAAGGATAGCCAGCGGTACTAATGTAGAGCCGTCCCTGATAGCACGTAATATCGTAGGTCCTTCTTATAAAGGGGCGAAAAATTTTTTAGATATGGGAATACCTAAAAACCATTTGAACCTTATACGTGAAGGTATGATAAATGTAGTAAATGTTCCCGGCGGTACGGCTTTTGGCAGCAGGATAATGACAAAAGGAATGTCAATGGCGGGAAAGACCGGTACTGCACAGGTTATATCGAAAAAGGGACTGGAAAATATAAAGGACAAAATAACCGCCGAAGAACTGGAGAAAACCCAGAACCACGCTTTGTTTGTAGGGTTCGGTCCTACTGAAAAGCCAAAATATTCCATTGCTGTGGTTATAGAGCATGGTGGGGGTGGCTCAAAAGCGGCGGCTCCTGTTGCACGTGATGTCATGGAAAAAGTGCAAACTTTAGATATTTAGAGGAAACAGGTGATACATAACAATTCTACCATATATAAAATAATAAACTTAAGCTGGTCTCTTATCGGTTTGATTATTATTATGGCAAGTATAGGGTTCGCAATGTTATATTCTGCTGCCGAGGGCAGTTTTCACCCTTGGGCGAGCAAGCAGATAATACGTTTTGTGGCATTATTTCCTTTTATGATATTAATAGCGATTATTGACATCAAAATATGGTTCAAGGCATCATATGTAATCTATTTTTTAGTGCTTATGTCACTTGTCTTTACCGAGTTATTCGGCTCATCTGCTATGGGTGCTACCAGATGGATAAGCATAGGTCCTTTTAATATACAACCGTCTGAAGTAATGAAGGTTTGTCTAGTATTTGCCCTTGCAAGATATTTCCACGCTACAAGCCCGATGAATATAGGCAGGATAACTTATCTGATTCCTCCGCTTATCATGGTTGCACTTCCTTCTGTCCTTATCCTCAAGCAACCTGACCTTGGTACGACATTTATTTTAATTGCGGTTGCAGGAGTGGTTTTTTTTGTAGCCGGTGTCAAGATGTGGAAATTTATTGCGTTAGGGGTTGGCGGCGTAGCACTTGCACCTTTTATATGGATGCATATGCATGATTATCAGAAAAAACGAGTGACAAGCTTTTTAAACCCTGAGGGCGACCCTATGGGGGCGGGCTATAATATACTTCAGTCAAAGATAGCCATAGGTTCGGGAGGGGTATCAGGCAAGGGTTTTCTACAAGGAACACAAAGCCAGTTAAGCTTTCTACCCGAAAAGCAGACCGACTTTATTTTTACGATGCTAACTGAGGAATTCGGCTTTATAGGCGGTATAACCGTTATTACTCTTTATGCCATTATAATAGCATACGGAATTTTTATCGCCGCAATGTCCAAAAACATATATGGGCGTTTAATGGCTATCGGTATTACCGGCATATTGTTCTTCCATGTATTTATCAATATTGCCATGGTAATGGGTCTAATACCCGTAGTAGGCGCGCCATTGCCACTATTATCATATGGAGGCACGATTATGATGACAATTCTGGTGTCGTTCGGATTACTACTGAATGTAAGTCTGCATAGCGAAGAAACATTCAATAGATAAAAGTAAAAAAATTAATATTCCGTTGCTATGAAATATTACATACATTTATAATGTATATTCCGAGGGTTAGTTATGGAAGAAGAGAAAAAAGAAGAACGCAAAGAATTACCTTTAACCGAACCAAAGCGTTTTCCTCGCAAATTAGAGGAAGCATTAGAACCGCAGGAAAGATGGTTAGAGCCAAGAGCATCTGTCAATAAATTTACAGAAAATTTAAAACAGGCAAAAAAAAATTGCCCCGAATCGTATTTAAAATCAACAAAACAGGAAAGCTCAAGAACCGTTATTGCTAATAATAGCTGGAGACAAAATTACTCAAGCGAAGGCTCGGAAAAAGGAATCGATGCAACAAGCAAAATTTCATTTCATGAAGAGGCTGAAGTTATAGAAGCAAAATACGAAGAAAATACAAGAATTGATAAAAGCGAGCATTACAAAAAAATACAATGTCGGGTTCCATATAGTTGCGACGTTGATTATTACCAAAGAGAGCTTGAAAAAATCGGAGTTCGATATAGTGATACGTCACATGGGATAGCCAAAAAGATAGCTCTGGAAAAGTATGATAGTACTGCTCGGTTCATTTTGGAACTTGAAGATATGGGTATAAAAAGGGAAACTGTAGAATCAAATATACGGAATTTTTTTTATAAAGGTTATGATGAGGTAAAACAATTTTTGCCCAATATTATTGAAAACGGAGTAGAGCCTGATAAAGCAAGTGATATCAATGACAAACTGTTTAATTTTAAATATGAAACTCCCGATAAGTTTTTGTATGACCTTGTAAGTAGCGGTCTGGATAAAGAAAAAGCCAAAGAACATGCCGATTTCTTTAGGGGATTTCTGAATAATAAAAAAAGCGGCAGAAGTTTTGTCGAGACAATAAAAAGAAATGATTGCAGGCAATGTATAATCTTATAGTATTTTATAAAATCATTAGCAGTTTATTGAGGTTTCGCCATGAGATGTTTTTTCCCAATAAAAAGGATTGGTGATTAACTGCCAAAGTGCCTTGAAGCTGGCTACCGAATGTAAGAACCAATAAAACGGGAACGATATAACCGCCTTACCCATATTTTGCCATTTATTTTTCCGTACTGCAACGGCAGCTTGCAACCACTGCAATGAAAACCCCGTAATCAGCATAAGCATACTATAATCCATCAATATATAGAACCGGTCTGGCATATCAGGGGGCATTTGCAACAAACCGGTTACAAAGGAAACAAAAAGTACCCACATTATAGGGCTTACTAAAAATATAAGTACAGGTGCACCAAGAAAAAACTGTATTCCCATAAATCCTATAATACCCGTTTTTTTATACAAGCGTAAGGGATATCGCATATGAACAAAATAGGTCTGTAAATGCCCTTTTATCCATCTTGAACGCTGCCTTATCCAAGCCCCTGCTTTGATAGGGCATTCCTCCAGTGTTATTGAATCGATAATTTTGCACCTCCACCCCTTTTGTGCGATACGCATACCTATGTCCGCATCTTCGGTAACATTATAAGGATCCCAGCCCATTAGCTTATCAAGTGTGGACTTCCTGAAATGGTTGCTTGTTCCCCCTAGCGGTATAGGTATTTTCAATGCCTCAAGACCAAACAGCAAGAAATCGAATAATGTGGAGTATTCAATTGCGAACAATCTTGTTAAAAGATTCTCCTCTCGGTTAAAATAGTTTAGCTTGCATTGAACACATTTTATATCCTCCGAATCATTATAAAATGTGTAAAGCACTTTTTTTAACTGCAGCGGGTCGGGTATATCCTCGGCATCGTAGATAGTGACATATTCCCCTTTGGCAAATTGCATGGCATAGTTACACGCTTTGGGTTTTGTACGAGGTAATGAGAACGGAACTTCGATAATCTCAAAAAAGCGTTCGCATTTAAGCTCCTTTATTGCCTTGACGGTTTCCGTATCATCTTCTTCTACTATCAGTTTTACATCAAGTTTTGATTTCGGATAATCAAGGTTTCTTATGGCATTTATCAGTTTTTGTAATACTCCGGTTTCCATATAGAGCGGAACCAATATCGTATATACGGGCAAATCCTTATCATCTATCTGTAGGTGTTTTTGATTTTTTGAGATATCCTTGCTTTTACTCATGCCTATAAAAAACAGGAGCGTCTTTACAACGAGTGTAGCACAGTAGAAAAAACTGATTACAATAAAGAATATAAAGATTGATTTTTGTGGAAACACAAAAAACAGGCATGCAATTAAAATAAAGAACATTATCAATAATCTAAATTGAACGTCCTTGAATAAATATTTAGCCGAATATTGCGGTTGATATTTACTTAATATGTCAATTGCCTCAAAGTTATTCCTATCGACTAGTATCTTGTTAATACTATGGTGAATATCAAAAGGCGTAGTTATAGCGAATTTATATTTTTCAAAATTCACTGATGCCCACTGCTTCAACTCATCTGTTATCTTTGCCGCCGCTATAACTATATTCTCACCGTCTTTTTTCCATGGAACAGCTTTCAGCGACCTGTAAAAAGGTTTATGTGCATTATCTAATATTTTCATATCACAAGGGGATATCCTAAGGTCTGCAAATTCAAGCTTGTTATAATCTGCAATTGCCGAATATAATTTTTTCGGATTAACGTAGTTATGAGATATAAGTATATCTTCTAGTGATGACCCTGTTTGCTCACAGATATCTAAAACTTTTTGTAATGAATTTTTACAAATAACGGATTTTTCCGTAAGAAAATCTTTCAGGGTCATTTTTACCGGTTACATACCAAATTTTTGTTAAGAAACTATTATAATAATTATTCCAAAAATAACCAGAGTCTTTACATGCGATTCGGTTTCTGTTATATCCAAGTCACAAAAGGATACTGGTAAGGGTGAGGATATAATGAAATTAATAGCAGGAAATAGTAATAAGGTAATAACGCAAGGTATAGCCGAGTATCTGAAGACGGGCATTACCGATGCGACAATCAAACGCTTTGCCGATGAGGAAATATTTGTCGAGATAAACGAGAATATGCGTGGTGAAGATGTTTTTGTCGTGCAATCTACATCATATCCTGCCAATGACAATATAATGGAACTACTGGTAATGCTAGATGCACTAAAGCGTTCGTCTGCCAAACGTATAACGGCAGTTATCCCTTATTACGGATACGCAAGGCAGGATAGGAAGCCGGGTCCTAGAACTCCTATATCGGCAAAGTTGGTTGCCGATATTATTACAACGGCAGGGGCTGACAGGGTTCTGACGCTTGATTTACACGCAGGGCAGATACAAGGTTTCTTTAATATACCTGTAGATAATTTGCAGGCTGCTCCTGTTTTTAGGGACGATATACAAAAAAATTACGATTGCCGTAATGTTGTAGTTGTGTCGCCTGATGTCGGCGGTGTTGTTCGTGCAAGGTCGCTTGCAAGGCGTATTGATGCCTCTTTAGCTATCATTGATAAACGCCGTGAAAAGGCTGGTGTATCGGAGGTGATGAATATTATTGGTGAAGTCGAAGGAAAAGATTGCATTATTGTCGATGATATAGTAGATTCCGCCGGAACTTTATGTAACGCAGCTGATGCAATTAAACAAAAAGGTGCTAAAAGCGTGTCTGCATATATCACGCATGGCGTGTTATCGGGCAAGGCATTAGATCGCATTGACAACTCGGCTCTTACCGAACTTGTTGTTACAGACAGTATTTGTCCTACTGACGATGTGCTGAAACTTAATAATATCCGCATTCTTTCTATCGCCCCGTTAATGGCGGAAGCGGTTAAGAGGATATCGGAAGAAGCTTCAGTGTCTTGTTTGTTTGACTAAGGTGTCCGACCAACGGACTAGAAACGTATGATATACATGGGGTGTATCGTGCGGAATAAAAACCATTTAAGGAGTTAATAAAATGGCAAAAGAAAGACCGGTATTAAAAGCCGAAATCAGAGAACAATCGGGTAAGGGTGCTTCACGTGCATTACGCAGGGAAGGTAAAGTACCTGCAATTATCTACGGTAACAAAAAAGAAGAGATATCGATAACTACCGACAGAAAAGAGCTTCAAAAAGAATATTTAAGAGGAAATTTCACTTCTAGGATATATGACCTTGAAGTTGGAAAAGATAAAATTTCCGTGCTTCCAAGAGATGTACAATTACACCCCGTATCTGACGTAGCTATACATGCTGATTTCCAGAGGGTTGAAAATGATACTAAGGTACACGTATTGATTCCCGTACACTTCCTTAACCGTGATAAATCAATCGGTTTAAAACGTGGTGGCGTATTAAGCATTATCCGTCGTGAAATTGAGTTAATATGTCGTGCCGATTCAATTCCCGAATATCTGGAAATTGACCTTGACGGTTTGAAAATAGGTGAAAGTTTACACTCACACAGTATTAAATATCCTGAAGGCACGCATCCTGCTATTACTGATCGTGATTTCACTATTGCTGCTATCGTAGGTAAAACATCACAAGAAGAGCTTGAAGAAGCGGCTCCTGTGGAAGATGCCGATGCCGAAGGCGGCGATGAAGAATCATCGGATAATTCTGACGAGTAGTCTTCAAACTAAAGATTTTATTTTAAAAAGCCCTGTTGCAAAACGGGGCTTTTTTTATAGATTAGTTAAGTATAGAAGTCTCTGAAAAAGTGGGTAAAGCTCAACTCTTAGTCCCTTCTCCCTTTGGGAGAGGGAGTTTTTGCAACCTTTTGCAGAGGTTTCTATGATTACTCCTCCTAAAAAGTTTTCTAACTTTTTAGATAGTGGAATGACGTAAATAATGCGGCGTTAAATAAACATAGATTTTGTCATGCTGAAACAAGTTCAGCATGACAAAGAATTAAAGATGGTCGTATTATCGAACACTCCCGAATTTATAAACACTACACTTAAAAAAGTGAACTATATTACAACTCCGGTCGCATTTTTAATTTCATCTTTTATCGTATCGATAAAATTTCTTCCGTCAGATGCAAGCCATGCTCCGTTATTATAAGAAAAATGACCTGCTCCTGATATCGGCGAGGACAGCCATATCTGCATTGACGCATCATGCCTGTTAATGACGTATTGACCGCCGTCAGGCAGTTCTATGTTTAAAATGCCGTCCAGAAGGTCTACATCTAGCTGATAATCGGTATCGGCATTTTCCAGTGCATCACTTAAATTTTGCAATGTCTCATCTGCCACTTGTTTGAATCGGGTGCTGTTCATAATTTCTATTTTATATTTTTGAGTTTACATTTTAATTATGATAAACCATAACCATTCATATTTCATATAATATATAAACAAAAAAGCAATATGCCTAAAGCTACTAAAAAAGGTAAGAAAACTACAAAAAGAACTCCAAAAAGGAGAAATACCCGACGCAAAAAGAAGCCTTCACTAAAGCTAAGGTTATTAAAATGGCTCTTTATCGCCTTTATCTGGGGAAGCATCGCTTTTGCCTGTGTTTTAGCATATTTTGCTTATGACCTGCCAAGCGTTGATAAGCTTTACGAAGACTACCGCACGCCTAATATCAAGATATTGGATAGAGAAGGGCTGGTAATTGATAATGTAGGCAATCTTTACGGTGAATATGTCACATATGAAAAGTTGCCCAAACATCTTATAAATGCCGTTATATCTACTGAAGACAGGCGTTTTTTCAATCATTTCGGTGTTGACCCTATCGGCATTTTGAGGGCGGCAGTGTCAAATTATAAAGCCGGACGTGTAGTACAGGGCGGAAGTACCATAACTCAGCAATTGGCAAAAGTGGTATTTTTAAGCCATGAACGTACCTTCAAAAGAAAAGCTCAAGAGCTATTGCTTGCATTATATCTGGAAAGGAATTTTACCAAACAGGAAATCCTTACAATGTATCTGAACCGTATCTATTTCGGTTCGGGTAATTATGGGGTAGGAGCTGCTTCTAAGTCTTATTTCGGCAAACAGATTGAGGATATAAACTTATTTGAATCTGCCACTCTTGCAGGAATGATAAAAGCCCCTACCAGGTATTCACCTGCCAATAATTTCGAGTTATCACAGGAGCGTGCAGATCAGGTGTTGAAGCTAATGGTCGATAATGACACACTTACGGCAGATGAAATAATAAATGGCGGCATTAACCATAATTATACGGTTCGCCGTTATAACATTCCGTCAAAATATCCGTATTTTGTTGATTGGATAAAAGAGCAGCTACCCGATTATATAGGTAACGAGCGTGGTGAAATTATCGTTAAGACCACCCTTGATCCTGAAATACATGAGAACGCAAGAAAAGCCCTTATTGATAATATAAACTCTTACGGCAAGGATAAAAAAATACAACAAGGGGCTATCGTTGCTATGACTCCTGACGGCAAAGTAAGGGCGTTAGTCGGCGGAACCGATTATAAAGAAAGCCAGTTCAACCGTGTGTTTCAGGCATATAGGCAACCGGGTTCGGCATTTAAGCTGTTTGTTTACCTTGCGGCAATGGAAAACGGCTATTCACCCGATGATACGATGATAGATGAGAAAATAAACCTAAACGGCTGGTCGCCCGATAACTGGGATAACAGATATATCGGCGAAGTATCCTTAAGGAACGCAATGGCTAAATCCATAAATACAATTGCCGTTAAGCTTGCAAAGAGTGTGGGTATCTCTAAGGTTATTAGTCAGGCACAGAAACTCGGCATAACATCACCTATGAATAAAGATCTTTCTTCGGCACTGGGTACTTCGGAGGTTACATTGCTGGAGCTTACAGGAGCATACGCACATCTTGCCAATTACGGTAATTCCCTGTGGGTGCATGGCATAGAAGAAATAATACGCAGTGACGGTTCGGTTATTTATAAAAGGCAGCAATCCCAGCCGCAACGTGTAATATCTACCGAAGCAACCGCATATATGAACGATATGCTGTTAAATGTGGTTGAAAACGGAACCGGAAGAAAGGCACAAATATCAAGGCAGGTAGCGGGCAAAACCGGAACGAGTCAGGATTCAAGAGATGCGTGGTTCATAGGTTATACAGATGATCTTGTTGCAGGAGTGTGGCTCGGTAATGATGATAACAGTCCTATGGACAGGGTTGGCGGCAGCAGCGTTCCTACACAGATATGGCGTGACTTTATGACTGAGGCTAATGAAAGTTTGGGAAGTAGCAAACTTCCGACCACTCCTTATAGTGTGAAAAAGGGAAAGGATAGCCGCAGTGTATGGGATTCGATAGTTGAAACATTCGGCGGGAGGTAAGAAAAATATATAGAAGCCTCTGCAAAAGGGTTTAAAAGCTCCCTCTCCCTCAAGGGGAGAGTAGTTTTTTGACTTTATACCATAATAAATAACAAAGCATGGACGAAATGAAAATAAATATAGGAACAAGAGGGAGCAAGCTGGCACTGGCACAGGCTAATATAGTGCAGGATTTGCTGAGGGAAAAATACCCCGATATCACAATTAATATCATAACCATAAAAACCACAGGTGATAAGATATTAGAGAAAAACCTTAACGAGATAGGCGGCAAGGGGTTGTTCATAAAAGAGATAGAAGAACATCTGATAGAAGGGAAGATAGATATTGCCGTGCATTCAATGAAGGATATGCCTGCATTTATCAACGAAGCGTTTGAAATTCCATGTATCCTAAAAAGAGAAGATTCAAGAGATGCCTTCATATCATATAGCTATAAAAGGATATCTCAACTGCCCGAAGGTGCGGTAGTCGGCTCTTCATCGCCCAGAAGGGTTGCACAGCTTTTAAATGCAAGACCCGATATAAAGGTAGTGCCTTTCAGGGGGAATATACATACACGCCTTGAAAAGCTGAAGAACAAAGAGGTTGATGCAACTTTCCTTGCTATGGCAGGGTTGATAAGGGCTGGAATAAACGGTGATAACATAAATCCTATAGATGAAAATGAAATGCTGCCTGCCGTAGCACAGGGAGCTATAGGGATAGAAATCAGGAAAAATGACGAAAATATCAGAGAAATATTATCTGAATTGAATCACTGCCGAACATATGAATGTGTTATGGCGGAGCGAGCTTTTTTAGAAGAATTTGAAGGTTCTTGCAGAACTCCGATAGGTGCATCGGCTAAAATAAGCTGCGAGGAAATGTCAATAAAATTCATGGTAGCTTCAATAGACGGAACAAAATTGTTTAAAACAGAACGTGTATGTAAAATAAATAATGCACTAAATGCCTCTGTTGATGCCGCTAAGGAACTAAAATTAAAAGCAGGAAATATTTTTTTATAAATTTGCTTTTATAAATAATATATCATGTCTATAATTGATTGATTATTCAGAATTTCATTAAAACCGGAATATAAAAAATGAAAAAAGCACCTATAGTTTTTGTAATTATTTTGGCATTGTTAGCCGGAACATACTATGTAACATGGAATCTTTACGGGAAATACGCAAAGGATTTGATGGTGCGGAATGTACAAGCGGTTTTTGAAGAGGCAAAATTAGGCTCGGTTGAATATGAGGAGGTAACGGTTTCAGGCTTTCCTTTCAATATAACCGTAAATTTCAAAAATGCGAAGACTAAGCTAAATAGCGGTGAGATATTAAAACAATTATTCGCCGGAATTGATAAAAAAGCCGGCGGTGAGGACTTGCTCTCTGAAGATGAAAAAAATATCAAGAGACATATTGAAAATGTTAAGTGGACTGACGAGCTTTACCGTGAGGGCGACCTAAAAGTATCAACCAATCTTATGTCTGACAGTTTTACGATTGAAACAAGCGGCGACTATCATTATAACTCCAAAATAAACGATGAGGTAATCAATACCGTATTTAAAGGCGAGCCTTCAAAAATAAGGATTAACTTTAAAAAATCTCCCCTACTTATAGACTATGAGAATAGGGGGATTTCTACCGAAGAATATTTTAAGAAACTATTTGCTAACCTTACACGTATTGAATACAAGTCAGGTAAGAACAGTGCCTATAATACCGATACCGATGAATTGCTGTATTCAACGGAAGCGGCTCTTTTTGCATATGAAATAAAAGAAAAAGGTGACGGAACAGGAAAGGTAGAGTTTATACTTCAGAGTAAAAATGCTAAGGTAGAAGAAGCGTTTGAAAAAATGTACGCTAAAGTTACCGGTTTGCTGCTAGGAGAAAATCAAAAAGCATATGACATGACCGATAGAGGAAACATGAATGCCGATATTCATCTGATATACGAAGGCGGTGTTCTTATTGAGAAATCAAAGCTAAACAAAGATGCTTCATTTAAGTTAAGTTTCCCTAAATTCACTATTTATGATGATCTTTCAATCATAAGGCTGGACGGTGAAATGCAAGTCAAGAAGGATAACGGGAAGTTACTTGCGTCATCAATAAAATATAATAGCGAAGTACAGTATAACGAAAAATGGTACAACAAGTTCCTTAAGGATATAAACGGCTTTAGGGAGATAGTTATAGAAGGAATAAAAGACGGCTCTGCGGTAAGGTCGTACCCTATGCTTGCTTTTTTAGCTAACGACCTTAAGGAAAAAAGCAATACTACAATGTCTGACGAAGAGTTCATGATAGATTTTGCCAATAAACTGTTTGATAACGTTGACATGATAATACCTGAATTCCACAAATGGGGAAAAATCAATCATAAGATGGACATTGTTTATGACGGCAGTGATGCTCAGAGTGTCAATATAAATAACTTTGAATTGATTATAAATCCTGACACCGGTTCGCAAGGTATAAAAATAACCGGTAACGCATCTAAGAAACAGCCTCAAAATATTATTAATATAAGTGTAAATGTATTTAATTACAGCAACCTTATAGATGATATATATGCCTATGTAAAAAACGGTATGAAGTTTAATGAGGACGTACTGGGGAACGAGCCGACATTTGAAATAAAAGACGGTATTGATAGGGCAATAAAAAATTCTCTGCTTAAGTTATCCGGTGCTACGGATAAAGAAGCTGCCGATATTACCATTACGGTTAAAGCCGATGAAACAAATCCTATGCCTATGGTAGGTTCTATGCCTATATTTGAGGCGATGGGACTTCTTCAGAATTTGTCACTATACATTGCACCTATAATTCCCGAGCAGGGGCGTAATAAATCCGGACAGGCTCCGAAAATGGACGATAAGCAAAGCGGAAGCTTTCCTCCTATAGGTAGTAATCAAATTCAGGGATACGATAAAGAGCCTATGACGGTTCCGCAGTAGGTTTTGCCGGTATTTTTATAATCCTGCTACGATAAGAGTTGCGGAAAGACTCTGATAGCTGCTTATTGCTTTAAATTATAGCGTACTAAAAGATGGTGTCCGACCGTAACGACATTGTCAAAAGTCTTCGGCTATTGTATAATTTAAAAAATGGGGCGGACGACCGGTCTCGAACCGGCGACCCCCAGTACCACAAACTGGTGCTCTAACCAACTGAGCTACGTCCGCCATATCTGTAAGGATAAGAAGGCGAAAACTAGATTAATATTAGTTATTCGTCAAGTTTTATATTAAGTAAATTATATGTATCATATAATTGTTTATTTTAAGAGGAGTTTTTACACATTAGACATTTATCTTTTTCTCGTACGCTAACCACCACAACTTTTTCTCCTTCTTTTATAAAATCTACATTATTGTCATAAGAGATGCTCGCAAAATATGATAGTCTATCCCATTTTGACATTTTATGAAAATCATCTGTGTTTGATTGCTCCTGATTTCGGATCTTGCCATAACTATCTTTTTTTAATCCGCCTTCATCAACTATCATTACTTTTCCGACGCGGCTTTTTAAATATTCAGTGTATTCCGTTTTTTCTTTTGGGGTGAAGTAAAATGCTAACATATAAGTTGCAACGAATGTTGAGAAAATTATTAGTGCATGAAAAAGTTCTGAGGGGAATATTTTAATGAAAGTATATGCTAAAGCAAAAAAAACTAAAAAACAAAAATAAATACTGATTATAATTATCTCTTTCTTGCTTTTTTTATGTAACATAGTGAATATCTCGGAGGATTATCTACAATGAGTAGTATATGTAAAAATAAATGAAATGAGCAATGAATACTGTTGGCACAATTTTTGTGAATTTGCCACCAATAGCTCCGTAAGCTGTTGTGATAACTGAGCCAGCAAACGGTATTACTGATAAGCTTAATATTATAACGTCGTTTTTCTTTAGGAAATTAATTAGTTTAACAGCCTTTTCAGCTTCAGGTTCAAAGTTGAAAGCCTTTTGTACCATTTTACCTAACCCCCAGTTTGCAATAGAGGCTATAGCAAAACCAAAGGAGGCTATGGCGCATACCAAATAAGGGTTGTATGTGCCGAATATCTTCATTACCTCAAATATAAAAATATATTTTAGAGGAATTAAAAGCATAACTGTAAAGCTATCAACGAATAATAATGAATATGCTTCCGATGGTGTCATTTTTGTTCCTATATTATATACTATTAACCTTTATATATGAACCGGGAGCATCTTCAATAGTTTTTAGCTTGCCCGAACCCGGTTTTACAGCTTCAACCTTTTGACCTGAATAAGAACTGTTCCACTTCTCCCAGTTTGTCCACCATGAGCCGTCATGTTGTTTCGCACTCTCTAACCATTTTTGCGAGTCTTTGTCTTTTTTGGAGTTAACATAGTAGCCGTATTTGTTTTTGTCAGGGTGATTAATAACCCCTGCTACGTGACCGGAGCCTGCCAGTACGAAATTATTTTCGCCTGAAAACAGATTTACCGATTCATAGCATGTTTTCCAAGGGGCTATATGGTCTTCCTGAGTCGCAAGAAGGTAGGTAGGCGTATCTATCTTAGTGACATCTATCGGAACGCCGTCAAGTTTTAGAGCGTTAGGTTTCTTTAACTTATTCTTTAAGTACATATTTCTTAAATAGAAACTATGAGTATCGGCTGGCAGCCTTGTTGAATCTGCGTTCCAGTATAATATGTCAAACGGCATCGGGTCACGCCCGAGCAGATAGTTATTCACAACGAACGACCATATCAAATCATTAGCACGTATGGAACTGAACATTGCCGATATCTCCGAACCGTCCAAGAAACCGTTCTTACGCATTTGCTCCTCAATTGCATCTATTTGTTGTTCGTCAATAAATACCGACATGTCACCGACATCACCGAAATCAACCATTGTAGTAAGGAATGTGGCAGATTTTATCGGTGCTTGTTTTTTCGATTTTAAATATGCCAGCGTACAGGCAAGTAAAGTTCCCCCCAAGCAATATGCCATGGCATTTACCTGTTGTTCACCTGTAGCTTTCTCAATAGCGTCAATTGCAGCTAACGGCCCTTCCAGCATATAATCTTCAAATTTCTTATGTGCCTGTTTCTCGGTAGGGTTTATCCATGATATCATGAACACCGTATAGCCCTGATCTACTATCCACTTTACAAAGGAAGTTTCAGGAGAAAGGTCCAGTATGTAATATTTATTTATCCAAGCAGGTATAATAAGAAGCGGTGTCTTATATACTTTTTTGCAGGTAGGTTCGTATTGTATCAACTCAATAAGGTCGTTTTTATATACCACTTTGCCTTTAGTACATGCAATATTTTCGCCTATTTTAAAAGCATCTTTTTTAGCCGTGCTTATATTAAGGAAATTTTTGCTTTTTTCTAAATCATTTATCAGATTCTCAAGACCTTTTTTCAGATTTTCACCCTTTGTTTCAATGGTTTCACGGATAACAAGAGGGTTGGTGAAAGCAAAATTGCTAGGACACATAGCATCGGCAAACTGCCTTGTATAAAAATCGAATTTCTCAAGGGTTTTCTTATCAACTCCTTTAATGTCACTTACGATATCATGAAGCCATTTATTGGTAAGTACATAGGACTGCTTGATAAAATCGAACGTCAGATCACGATTCCATGTTTCGTCCTTAAACCTCTTATCTTTCGGGTCTGCGGGGTAAAGAGGCTGTTCATCATGACCTATATAACGATTCCACGCATTGCCCCAGATTTTCATATAATCGGCACATAGATCAAGCTGTTTTTCATATAGCTTGTCAGGGTCTTCCATTAATTTTGCCATTAACTCCTGCCACACTTTCGGCATAGTCTGAAATGCAGCCGGAGAGTTGTTATTGCTTTCAGAGTTCTCAATCGCTTTCTGTAGCGAAACGCCGTATAATTCAACTACCTTTGCAAAGCTGTTGATATAATCTTCAACGTTATACTCGTCCTTGTTTTTAGCCATTATAACCCCTGTGAAGTAATTAAAAATAATTTGCTTTTATTATATCTACATATTTTAATAAATCCAGCAATGCAATTTGTATTACGCTCTTATAGAGCCATTGCTTTTAACCACATATTTATATGTAGTTAACTGCTCGACACCGACAGGTCCTCTGGCATGTAGCCTTCCTGTGGAAATGCCTATTTCTGCTCCCATACCGAACTCTCCGCCATCGGCAAATTGGGTAGAGGTATTTAGCATAACTATAGCACTATCAATTCTGTTTAAGAACTCGGTGGACGCATTATCTTCACTTGCGATTATCGCATCGGTATGACCTGACGAGTGTTTATTTACAAAAGCAATTGCATCTTGCAGATTATCAATAACCTTTAATGAGATGATAGAATCAAGATATTCGGTATCCCAGTCTTCTTCATTTGCCGGTTTTATTCTCGAGTCAATAGCACATGCATCAGAGTCCCCACGCACTTCGCATGATTCAAGAGCGTCGCATATACGAGTTATTATCTTATCGGCAATAGCCTTGTCAACTACAAGTGATTCTGCCGCACCGCAAATTCCCGTCCTGCGTAGCTTGGCATTTTTTATAACCTTTAATGCAATATCAATATCGGCACTTTCATGCACATATATATGGCAGTTGCCGTCCAGATGTTGCAGTGTAGGCACTTTGCTTTCATCTTGAACACGCTTGCATAAGCCTTTACCGCCACGAGGTACTATCACATCAACGTAATCGGTCATAGTCAATAATTCGCCCACCGCCTCACGGTCGGTCGTAGGGACAATCTGAACAATATCCTCAGGCAATCCGGCAGCTTTTAAACCTAAACGGATACATTCAACTATCAGGTTTGATGAATTAAAGCTTTCCGAGCCGCCACGTAATATTGCGGCATTACCCGACTTTATGCACAATGCACCTGCGTCAGCCGTAACATTAGGGCGTGATTCGTATATAATTCCTATAACCCCAAGCGGAACACTTACACGCAAGATATTCAAACCGCTAGGTCTGTCCCAGTTGGCAAGTTCCTTGCCTACAGGGTCGGCAAGTTCCGCTATAGCCTCTAATCCCGATGCCATAGCTTCAATACGTTTTTCATCTAATGCAAGGCGGTCAACCATCGCCTTATCAAGTCCTTTTTTTATTCCCTCGTCAACATCAAGCTTATTTGCGGCAATTATGTCATTCTTGCGGGTGCGTAATGATTTTGCTATTTCGGTAAGTGCCTTGTTCTTGTCTTGTGTAGATGCATTGGCAATAACCGAAGCCGCCGCTTTTGCATTTTTACCGATTTTTTCCATAAGGTTAGCGATATTGTCAGAACTTTTTTGCATTGATTTCATACCTTTTCCCATAATATTATATTTTACTAGGTAATTGTAGTGTTTTTAATTTTCAAAAATGCTGTCATCCCCCGAATTTTCGTAGAAAATTATAGGGGGATCTCCGGCAATTTGAACCGGATTACCCGAATTTTGTTACACAAAATTCGGGTAATGACGTAAAATTAAATTAATTAGCAATGCCAATTAATTTATTGAAAAGTAAAAATACTACAATTTTACGTTTAATTTTTATCATCTACCACTAAATCATTTGCGTGGATTAAGTCATTACGTCCGCTAAAGCCTACTATATGCTCTATTTCCTGACTTTGATGACCTTTTATCATATGTGCGTCAGATGAGGAATAAGCCGTTATTCCTATTCCTATCCGCTCCATTTTTGAATTCTTTATTTCAACTGCGTCACCACGGTCAAATTCACCTAAAACATCTATGACCCCTGCCGGTAACAGGCTTTTCCCTGCGTGTAAAGCCCTTACAGCTCCTGCATCTATTATAATTTCCCCTGAAGGGCTAAGGCTGCTGGCAATCCAGCGTTTTCTGGCATTTAGAGGGTTTTCCTTCGATATGAATAAAGTGTGTCTGCCCCCTTCAAATAGTTTTTTAACAGGGTTCATATCAAATCCCTTTGCCAGTATCATATTACAGCCGCACATCATGGCTATTTTTGCAGCGGCTATCTTGGTTACCATTCCGCCTGAGCCTACGGTAGAACTACTGCCGCCTGCCATTGCCTCGATACGCTCGTCTATCTCATCGACCTCATCAATATGTACGGCACTTTCGTCAATATTCGGATTAGCAGTATAAAGCCCGTCAATATCCGAAAATAATATAAGGTAATTAGCACCTATCATCTGAGATACCCTTGCTGCCAGCCTGTCATTATCACCGAACCTAAGCCCGTGAGTTGCAACGGTGTCGTTCTCGTTAATTATAGGCAACACCTTGTTTTCAAGCAAAGTTTCGATTGTATTTTTGGCGTTTAGGTAGTTTCTGCGGTTTTCGGAGTCAAAAATTGTTAGAAGCAATTGAGCGGTCTGTATTTTTTTATCGTTAAAATAACGCTGGTAGTTTCGTGAGAGGTCTGTTTGTCCGCATGCGGCGGCAGCTTGCTTTTCCTCTAGCGTCAATACCGCTTTTTTGAATTTTATGTATTTTTTGCCGAGTGCTACGGCTCCTGATGTTACTATAACAACATCTATATTCCTTTTTCTTAAGTCTACGATATCGTCCACAAGGCTCTTAAGCCATTTGTGCCGTATGCCGCTTTGCTTTTTGTCTATTAATAGAGATGAACCTATCTTAATAACAACACGTTTAGCGTTTTTTAATTCCATTTTAATTATAATTCCTAAAAATCTTTACCATAGCTTGAATATAGTATATAAAATCAAACTAATTTCAAGATTATTAAGTATTAAAAATAAGTAACTTCATGCCTTTGGAACAAAATATTTTAGAAAGTTTGATAAAAGACGCATTTCCCGATGCAAATATCAGGATAACCGACCTTGCCGGAGATAATGACCACTGGTCTGTTGAAATAGAATCGTCAGCCTTTGAAGGGCAAACGAGAATCAAACAACATAAAACCGTATATGAAGCATTAAAAGGTAAAATGGGCGGTGAATTGCATGCAATGCAGTTAAAAACGAAAGTGAAAAAATAACAATCAGAATGGAAGAGGAAAAAATGTCAGATAATCCGGTATTTAAAGCTATTCAGGACGAAATAGATAACAACAATGTGGTATTATTTATGAAAGGCACGGCAAAATTCCCGCAATGCGGCTTTTCTGCCTTAGTAGTCAATCTATTACAAAAGCTGAATGTAGAGTTTAAGGACATAAACGTTCTGCTTGACCCTGCCTTGCGTGAAGGGATAAAACAATTCAGTGACTGGCCTACCATACCGCAACTATATGTAAAAGGCGAGTTTATCGGCGGCTGCGATATAGTCAAAGAAATGTATGAAGAGGGCGAGTTGCAGGAATTGTTGAAGGCGTAATACACAATTCCGCTATTGAATACTCCGGAACGAAAAGTAATTTTCTTATTGCAAATTTATCCGATTTATAAAAAATATAGTAAATTTGAAATTAATTTGTCTATATTGTCTATGTTTAGTGAATGCTTTCTAAATTACAGTTTACGGTATATGAAATGAAAATATACATAATAGCAGGCGAGGCATCAGGCGATATATACGGGGCTAAGTTGATAGAACAACTAAAAGCCGCATCGCCACAACCTATAGAATTTTACGGCATCGGCGGAGAAAAAATGGGCGTAACAGGCTTTAAAAGCCTGTTCGATATGTCGGAAATATCAATTATGGGATTTGCCGAAATATTGCCGCATTTAGGGAATATCCTTGACCGCATAGATGATACTATAGCCGATATATATGCAAAACAGCCCGATATTGTAATTACTATAGATTCTCCCGGTTTCACCACACGCATAGCAAAACGCCTTCGCTTCGGTGAAGATGGCTTGGAGAAAATCGTAAAGAAAATTCTTTCAAAGAAAAAACAAAGAGAGCCTATCATATTTCAACCTTTTAACGGAAAGCTGGTGCATTATGTAGCCCCCACAGTCTGGGCATACAAGCCCAAACGTGCTGAAAAATTCGCAAAACTGTTTGACCACCTGCTTGTGATACTCCCCTTTGAACCGCCTTATTTTGATGAGGTAGGACTACCATGCACCTATATCGGACACCCTATAGTGGAAACAAAGTTCCCGCAAAACGGTGATGCCTTCAAACAAAAATACGCCATAGCCGATAATGAGACCTTAATATCGGTTATGCCCGGTAGCCGTAAAGGAGAGGTGCATAGATTATTACCTATATTTATAGAGGCGGTCAGCCTGTTGGCAAGGGTGGAAAATCCGGTTATGGTAATACCCACTATCCCTTCTTTGAAAGAGGAAGTCGAGCATATGGTTGCATCTTCTAAGATAAAAACAATAGTTGTAGATAATGATGAGGATAAATACGCATCATACAAAGCCGCATCTGTTGCAATAGTAAAATCAGGAACCGGCTCACTTGAAGTGGCGCTGGCAGGCTGCCCTATGGTTATAGGCTACAAAGTAAACTATATATCCTATCGTATCATAAAATCTTTAGTAAAAATAAAATATGCAAATCTTATCAACCTTATTTTAGATGAGGAGATAATACCTGAATTCTTGCAAAATTTCTGCACGCCTTATTTGATATCGCAATCCGTTGATAAAATATCGGACGATTATAAACTAAAAGACCTACAAATAGTAAGGGGCTTGGAAGCCCTGAAAATAATGGGCTTGGGTGAACCTGAAAACCCAAGCAGAAAGGCTGCCGATACAATACTGGCGATATTACGGCAATAAAAAGACCTCTGCATAATGCAAATAAAACTCGTCATTACCGGAATTGCCAAAGGCAATTATAGGGTAATCTCACCAGAATCGCCCTATAATTTGTTTCACAAATTCAGGCGATGACGTATTATGTAGAGGTCTTATAAAGAACGCATCTTATCTTCCAAATCATTTCCATACAATAGACTATAGTATTTCCAAAATTTATTGAAAATTGTCATCCCCGCTTCCGTGCGGGGATCTTCTGTCAATTAAAACAGATCCCCCTATAATTTTCTACGAAAATTCGGGGGATGACATTATTATTAAAAATTAGAAACGCTATAGTTTTCAATAATCATGCTTTGACCTTCGACTCATGTATGTTTTATACACATCGTCTCGGTCGCCTATGATTCTTAAAAAGTTTAAACAATATACAATCCCCGCACAGAGGCGGAGATTGTATATTAAAGCATTATGTTGTGTTTTTATATTTAGTTATTCAATGATTTGGCTAGTCTTACCAGATTTATAAATTCGCTACGGCGACCGAATTTATCTTCTCCGGTTGAGCCTGTCGCAAGATTGATAATATCATCATATGTGAATGATCCTATAAAGTTTTCATTGCGTATCTTTTGACCGAATGCCGCAACTGCCGTTGCAAAGCGAACCTCGTTAGATGTTTTTTCAACACTATCAAACTCTATATCTTTAGTAACAGGGAACTGAACTAATGAGCTGCTATCCTGATTCGGAAGCTTATAACGCATTTTTAAGAATGCATACTCATTTGAGTTATCTTCACTTATGTTGCTATCGGTGCTTTCCTCAACTTTAGCCGGTTTTTGATAGCGAAGGTCATCAATCATTTGTGCCTTACTGCCTTTGGGAGTTATCTCATATATAGCCGTTACGGTATGACCTGAGCCGATATCACCTGCGTCTACCTTGTCGTTGTTGAAGTCCTCACGTTGTAGGATACGGGTTTCGTAACCGATAAGGCGATATTCCGAAACAAGGTTAGGGTTGAACTCAATCTGTATCTTAACGTCCTTTGCGATAGGGAATAATGTTGAGCTTGCCTCGTCAACCAAGACTTTTTGGGCTTCATTCAGATTGTCTATATAAGCTGCGTTGCCGTTGCCGTTTTGTGCAAGGGTTTGCATTAGTGCGTCATTATAGTTACCTTGTCCAAAGCCAAGTATAGAAAGGAAAATACCGCTTTTACGCTTATCTTCGATAAGTCTTTTCAAGTCCTCATTGCTGCTCATTCCTACATTGAAGTCGCCGTCTGTGGCAAGGATAATGCGGTTAACACCTTCTTTGTCAAAGTTGCGTTCGGCTAAATTATATGCTTGCTGTATTCCTTGAGCACCGGCTGTTGAGCCTCCTGAATTTAAATTTTCAAGTGCGGCAAATATCTTTTCTTTTTGCGATACGGGAGTAGGCTCTAAAGCAGTTCCCACATAGCCTGCATATGTAACGATTGATACTACGTCATTATCATCAAGATTATTTACCATCATACGGAAGGCGTTTTTCAAGAGAGGTAATTTGTCGGGAGAATTCATAGAGCCTGAAACATCTATCAGGAAAACCAGATTAGAACGTGGCTTTGCATCACTTACTATATCATAGCCCTTGATACCGATGTGAAGTAACTTAGTTTCCTCGTTCCATGGGGTAGGATATATCGACATAGTAGGCTTGAAAGGGGTTGTAGAAGTTTCGGGGTACGGATATTTATAGTCAAAATAATTTATCAGCTCTTCAACACGTACCGAACCTTTATGCACGGTTCTGCCGCTATTTAATGTCCTTCTTACATATGAATATGAAGCCGTATCAACATCTACCGATATTGTAGATACAGGCTCTTGCGATACCTTTTTGACAGGGTTTTGATCAGGATTTGAGAATTTGTCATTATTTTGCGGCTCTACAAATCTCGGTGCGTCCCCCGGATGCGGTACGGGCATAGGGTATGGGTATGGAGCGATTGCACGCTCTGCGGTTACTTTTGCATCATATGCCGACCTTTTTTGAAAGTTATTGCTTGATGGTGCGATAGCGGCGGCTTGTGGGGCTTGTTGTGGAATAATACCGGATTCGACCATATCACCGCTTTCTATTGAAGCAAAATCATCTTCAATAGATTCCGCTTCTAGCATGTTTTCCGGTATGGCATCTACAAAGCCGTCTATATCGGGAGCTTCCTCTTTGATATCGTCTACAACCTGACCCATGCCTTGAGCGGTAACGCCTCCCGTATTCCTGCCTGATATTTCGGAAGGTTTTACAGGATCTGATTGTATTACTCTATTTTCTTCTAATCTTTCGGTATCAAAAGGTTTTGTTTGTTTGAGAACCGCAGGGGCAATTAAAACTGCTAATACTCCTGCTAAAGCCGTTCCGACTATAAGTTGTTTTTTCATGATGGTACTCCATATATTTTGTTTGATATTATCTATAGGACGGAATGAGTCGGAAAAACCTTGGGAATTTTTTTGATTATTTTTTGCAATAGCAGAATTTTCCTCGTCAAATGCGTCCATAGCGGCAGATAATGCCTTAGCCTTAGCCTCTTTTGAGGCTTTAGCTATCCTTATCTTTTCTAACTGTTTTAATTCGTTATCCTGCATGTTCTTTAATCGAATATTTTATTATTAAATTTTCTGCCGTATTAATATGACGTAATAAACCCGCAAATCCTTGGGTTTATTTCATCATTTGTTTTAAAGTTTTTTTTGCCTCCATAATATGCCATGAAACGGTACTTTCTGCACATTGCATAACTTCTGCTGCCTCATTGTGGTTAAGACCTTCCGAATATACAAGCAAAACGGCATTACGCTGACTATCGGGCAATTTATGCACCGTTTGCCATAATTGTTTGCAGTAAATTATTTCCGTAGCATCGGCTTCGTCGGATTCTATTTCCTCAATAACATCGCTAACGGCGTATTTTTTCTTGCGGTACAGGTCGTTAGCCGTGTTTATCACTACCCTGTATATCCAACTGGAAAATTTTGACTCCATTTTGAAGCCCGATAGAGATTGAGCTATCTTGATGCATGATTCTTGTGCGATATCTTCGGCATCTTCCCTGTTGCCGCACCATTTATAAGCAATGCGGAATATCATATCATAATAAGATTCAATTAAGGCGGAAAATGACTCTCTGTCACCATTTATAGCTTTTTTGATAAGATTAAGCTCGTCTGACTGCATCTATTTTTAGGCTGTTGAATGAAGTGGAAACACTATACAAGTTTTTTGTAACACATAGTTTTTTAAATAGGTAGCATTTTTTATTTCACCTGTGCCAACGGATGGTTTTCGTTTACTATGTCCTTTAATCGCTGATTCAATATATGTGTGTATATCTGTGTTGTTGATATGTCGCTATGTCCCAGCAATTCCTGAACTACCTTCAGGTTAGCACCTCCGTTTAACAGGTGGCTGGCGAAGGAATGCCTGAGTATATGCGGTGATACTTTTTCCTTATCAAGAGTTGCTTTTGTTGCCAGCTCTTTTAATAATTGATGAAAACGCTGGCGTGTAAGATAACCCTCTTTTGATGATGACGGGAACAGGAAAGTGTTGAATTTATCGGCGGTGAACATATCCCTTATATCAAGATATGCTTCCAAGGCCTTAATTGCCGGCTTGCCCAACGGAACCAGCCGCTCCTTGTTGCCCTTGCCTTTTATTATTAGGTAATTGCGTAAAGATGCCTTGTTGTCCTTTAACATTATTTGCAGATTGCCGGTTTTCAGTGAAACAAGCTCCGTTACACGCATACCCGATGCGTATAGTGTTTCAAGCAAGGCGGTAAGGCGTATTCCTTCCGCCGACTTATCCTTATGAGCCGTTTGAATCAATATTTCCACTTCCGTTTCATTTAGATATTTAGGGATTTTCTTGTGAAGCTTCGGAGAGTCGATAACAAGAGCCGGGTTCTTGTCAATCGTCCCGTCATTTAGCAGGAATTTATAAAACTGCTTTATGCTGGATAATTTTCTGGCAAGAGTGCCGGGAGAGGGAGTGAAATTTGCCAGATGCTCGAAAAACTCTCGTATATCTGACGTTGTGGCATTCTCGGTTTGTATCTTACGGTTTTTTAGGAAGCCGTATAACTCTGACAAATCCCTGCGGTAAGAGTCAATAGTGTTCTTTGAGGCTCCTTTTTCTGCCAGCATCATTTCTAAAAATGATTCAATATAATAGTCGTTCATAATTTTGTTTTTTGACATTTTTTATAGAAGCCTCTGCAAAAGTGTACAAACTACTCCCTCTCCCTTAGGGAGAGGGTTGGGGTGAGGGAAATTAAAAATAAGAATTTTAATAGCAAGTCTTTGTTTTTATTGAAAGTCCTCTCCCTCATCCTAACCTTCTCCCAAAGGGAGAAGGGACTAAATTTTATAACTCCTTACTCCTTTTGCAGAGGTTCCTATAGTTAATTAGTTACAGTAATTTATATTACTATATTAACCGTTGCTGTGCTAGCCAAACAGCCTCACGCTTGAAGCCCATTTTGTTCAATGAATATATCATTTGTGCAAAAAGATATTGCGGTATTGTTTTTATATCTTCCCTATCGAGTATATGCAAAATAGTCAGTATCCTTTCCCCGTCGCTCGGTGTTTGTTTTAACAGCCTGTAAGCTGCATAATCGGGTATTTGTAGTTCTTTTGAAAGAGCGTACATAATGAACTGCCGCCAGATATCTATAGATATTTGTGTACCCAGTGCATCAATATCGGCAAACACCGATATAGCCGAAATTAATTTAGCCTCATCGGACGTTTCCTTTTTGTTCTTATCAAGCCATTTTAGTACAAGCTGTTTGTCAAGCGGTGATCTAAGTAAATATTGCGGATTAGGGAAAACCGTGGTAATGGAGGGAAAGGTAAGTGCCTCTTTTATTGCTATTTTTGACCATTCCTCTTTTGCTTTGTCAGGTTGTTTCTTTAAAAACAGATCAACTACGTCTTGATATTCGTTCTCAAGTTCATGCCCCTGTTCTTTGAGCAGCTTTATATCAAAATCAACATTATTTTGCTTGTCGTTATATGCGTTGCATACTACCCGAAGCTTTGACCAGAAAACCGCCGGATATTTCTTTAAGTAATTTTCCGACTCATCGCAGCCTTTTATATATTGGTTTGCAATGAAAAACGATATTACGTAAATGCGGTGCATTTCCTCTGTAAGCCTTGAATCCGGCACCTGACTTAACATACGGTAAATATTATTATAATCGCCCATAAGTGCCAGCTTCTTTATTTTTATATCGAAAACTGAAGATACTATGTTTTTATCGGAGTGGGGAGGGGTGGCAGTAGAAAGCAGCAGGAGCTTACTAAGTTTTTTCATGATTTCCGGTTCGGCTTTAACCGGCATAGTTACCAGCAGGCTTTCCATGAAAGAACGGTTGCTCTCATGCCAGATATGCTTCATTAATCCACCGCTATTACCGTCCAAAACCCCTATCTCGTCAAGGGATATCTCTTTTATATCCTTTACCCTTATAGGCTCATTTCGGGCATTAGCTATGCCCGCCTGTAATAGGGCGGTAATTATCAGTAGAATAATCCTCAAGTTTAATTTACTGAGCAAATTTTTCATAGCTATAGGTTTTTGTAATAGTTTCCGTCTTTGGAGCGGTAGCTTGCGACAATAATACAAAACCAACCGTCAGCCCTGCCAGTATAGCAATTATGATAAGGTTCTTAGTAAGTGACATAATATATTCCCCTTGTGATTGTTATCTTTTATGTTATTTTTCACTTTATTACGGCATTGTCAATGCCGTAGCTAAATTATCTTAAGTTTGTACATTATAAATTTATGGCGATGCTTTTCTATATATAAGGAAATTAAGGTTTGAAAAATATGTTAGACTTGAAAAGGTCGGTGGTTTTAGTGGGTATGATGGGGTGCGGTAAGACCGCTATAGGGTCGAGGCTTGCCATAGCTGCGGAAATGCCTTTTGTCGATCTGGATAATCTGATAGAAGAAAATGAAAAAATGTCGGTAAACGAGATATTTGAAAGATACGGCGAGGATTATTTTAGGAAAAAGGAAAGGCAGGCTATAGAGGACGTGTTGAATTCAAAATTATGTATCCTTGCTACGGGCGGAGGGGCGTTCATGAACTATAATACCCGTCAGCTTATAAAAAAACTCGGCATATCGGTTTATATAAGGGCTGATTATGATGTTCTGCTTGAGCGAGTTGCCAGAAAAAATACAAGACCTTTGCTCGAAAACGGCGATAAGGGAAAAATATTACAAGAATTAATGGATAAACGCTGTCCGATATACGAAGAGGCTGATATAACGGTAGATAGCTCAGATAGCGTACATGAAGATGTGGTAAATAAAATTATTGAGGGATTAAGTGGAAGACTTGAAAAAGCTGAATGTTGATCTTGGCAAAAGAAGCTATGAGATAATCATCGGTAATAATATACTTGAAAAAGCAGGCAAGTTTATCTCTAAAGTCGTAAAGCATAAACATTTTGTAATTGTTACAGACGATAACATACCGCAAGAATATGCACAGAAGGTGGAGCTTTCACTGGGAGCGGGTTCCAAGGTAAACACTATACGCATTAATGCGGGTGAAGCTTCAAAGAGTTTTTCAGGTCTTGAGACATTGCTGGATAATATTTTTTCTACCGCACCTGAGCGTAATGTTACCCTGATAGCACTCGGTGGAGGTGTTGTCGGTGACCTTACGGGCTTTGCTGCAAGTATTCTGCTTAGGGGCGTAAACTTTATCCAGATACCGACTACATTATTATCGCAGGTTGATAGCTCGGTAGGCGGCAAAACAGGTATTAACAATAAGTTCGGTAAAAATCTTGTAGGAAGCTTTTACCAGCCTAAACTTGTTCTTATAGATATAGATACGTTAAACAGTCTTCCGGAAAGGGAGCTGCTTGCAGGTTATGCCGAGGTTGTTAAATACGGTCTTATAAATGACAGGAAGTTTTTCAAATGGCTGGACGAAAACCTTGATAAAATTAAGACAAAAGATGAAGAGGCATTAAAATATATAATATATAAAAGCTGTCAGGCAAAAGCTAAAATAGTTGCCGAAGATGAAAGGGAAGGGGGAAAGCGTGCGTTGCTGAACCTCGGTCATACTTTCGGACACGCTCTTGAACAGCAGGCAGGATATGACGGATCGTTAGTACATGGTGAGGCGGTTGCCATAGGCATGGTTATGGCTTTTACCATGTCATATAAAATGGGGCTGTGCGATAAACAGGACGTAGAGCTGGTAACGGGGCATTTATCAAGAGCAGGGTTGCCAATATCTCCTCTTGATATTAAGGAAAACTGGGATATATCCCGAATGATGAAATCTATGGCTCAGGATAAAAAAGTCAGTGGCGGAAAAATGGTTTTTATTCTGGCAAAAGGAATCGGTGATTCATTTATTGAAAAAAATGTTGATGCTAATATAGTTAATGATACTATCGGATTTATTTTGGGTGTTGCTAAATAAATTTGCCGGTAAAAAAATATATCTATTTTAAAATACCGATAATTTCTGTATAGAAATTATAAAAAACACTATAATAATTAAAAATAATGGATCCTGACTTAATATTTCCTCTTTTGTCTATCTTTCTGCTTCTTCTGATGTCGGGGTTCTTTTCAGGTTCCGAAACGGGTCTGACCGCAGCTTCCAGAGCAAAAATACATAAACTTAAAACCGGCGGTGATAAGCGTGCTGCTCTTGTAAGTAAGTTAAGGGACGATAAGGACGGGCTTATAGGTACGATACTGCTAGGTAATAATGCCGTAAATATTCTGGCATCTGCTCTTGCTACAAGTCTTGCTATAAAATATTTCGGTGAGCAGGGTGTAGTATATGTAACTATAATAATGACCATGATGGTGCTGGTATTTGCCGAAGTATTGCCTAAAACATATGCGTTTTATAATGCCGAGAAAGTTGCACTATTTGTTGCAAGACCGCTTATTGTACTGGTCAAAATATTATCCCCTATCACCAAGAGCGTACAGAAAACGGTCGATCTGTTGATGAAAATGATGGGAGTCACTAAAGACGGGGAAGAAGACCTTGAGGCTTCCGATGAGATAAGGGGAACTATCGACCTGCACCATAAAGAAGGCAAGATGATAAAGCGTGAAAAAGATATGCTAAGTAGCGTTCTTGATCTGGCGGCTTTAGAGGTTGAGGAAGTGATGATACATAGAAAAAACATATACTCGATAGATATTGATGAGTCTCCTTCTGAAATCATAACAAAAGTTCTCGATAGCAGCTTTACAAGAATCCCGTTATGGCAGAAAAAGTCGGATAATATTGTCGGTGTATTGCATACTAAAGCATTATTGAAATCGCTTAGGGGCTATGACGGTGATATTGAAAAAATAGATATTCTTGAAATAGCTAACAAACCATGGTTTGTCCCCGAAACAAATACACTAAGTAATCAGTTGCACCAGTTCCGTGTAAAAAGAAACCATATCGCAATGGTGGTAGATGAATACGGTGCGTTGGTGGGGTTGATAACGCTGGAAGATGTGTTAGAGGAAATAGTAGGGCAGATTGACGACGAACATGATGATATAACCTCTATAGCAAAGAAAATGCCTGACGGTAGCTACCGTATAAAAGGGGATACTTCCATAAGGGACGTAAACAGAAGGCTTGACTGGAACTTGCCTGATGAAGAGGCGAACACTATGGCAGGTCTTATAATACATGAATCCGAGTCAATACCGGAAATAGGGCAGGAATTTCAGTTCTACGGCGTTAAGTTCAAAATAGATCGCAAAAAGAACAACCAGATAACCAGCCTAGTGGTAAGTAAACTGCCGAAGAAAAAAGGTAAGTAATCCGGAGTCTAATTCATATCTGAGGTTAATATAGTTGCTTTGTCACGAATTTAATGCTAACATGCATCTTTGTTAAAAAGTTAATTATTTAATTTCCGAGGGTAAAACATGAGCAAAGAAAAAGACGGCGATTCGGGGAAAACAACGATAGAAGATTTAGGGTATGGCGAAGCAACTCCTGATACCGCACAGCGGAATGCCGGGCGTGAAGGTACTAGAAGATTTCAAAGAAGGGGTGCTACGGCAGGCGTAAGTCAGGGTACGGTTGAAATCAGAAAAAGGACTTCCGACCAATATGCCGCAATTGATCAACTAGCTGATACTCTTGGCGAATCAGGTATCGAAGAACCTTCTGCAAAAAGAAGAAAAACCGATTCAGGATACAAAATGGATATAGATCCGCCTGAACATGAAGAGGTTAAAAGAAGTTGGAAAAAGCGGGAAGATGATAGGGACAAAAATGGACCGGGAAAAGGGTTATCTGTTAGTTGAGACTCTCTTAAATACCAACGATAAAGTTGTTTGTTAAATATAATAACTTATGCAACACGCTTTATTTCAAGCCGCTCAAACACTTCGCAAAGTGCGTCAACCAGTTTTTCCATCATTTCGTCCGTGTGGAACGGTCCGGGGGTTATCCTTAGGCGTTCGGTGCCTCTTGGCACTGTCGGGAAATTTATGTGTTGGACAAATATATGATGTTTATCCGATAGCAGCTCCGATGCCTGCCTTGCAAGTTCGGGATCGCCCACCATTACGGGAACTATGTGTGTAGGTGAATCAATGAAAGGTATATTGCACTGACGCAGCATTGATTTTAACATCTCCGCCTTATCTTGCTGTAGCTTTCTTTCAACATCCGATTTTTTCAGGTGTTTTATACTGGCAGTAGCCGCCGATGCTAAAGACGGAGGCAGTGCGGTCGTAAATATAAAGCCGGGGGCATAACTTCTGATAGAATCAACTATCGACTCGTCCGCTGCAATATATCCTCCCATTACTCCGTAGGCTTTCGCTAAAGTTCCCTGAATTATGGTCACTCTGTCCTGAACGCCGTCACGCTGTGCTATACCGCCTCCGATATCGCCATACATACCAACTGCATGTACTTCGTCAAGATAGGTAATTGCGTTATATTTATCTGCCAAATCGCATATTTGGCTAATAGGGGCTATATCCCCGTCCATAGAATATACGGACTCGAAAGCTATTATTTTAGGTCTGTTAATATCTGTTTTTTTGAGCAACTCTTCTAAATGCCCTACATCGTTATGGCGGAAAATATGTTTTTCCGACCTTCCCGCCTTTATCCCCTGAATCATAGAGGCGTGGTTTAACTGATCTGAAAAGGTGACTGCATCGGGCAGTATGTTTGCCAAAGTGCTTAGCGTAGCTTCATTTGCCACATATCCGCATACGAACGCCAACGCCCTTTGTTTTCCGTGCAAATGGGCAAGTTCTTTTTCCAACTCCACAACGGCATGGTTATTTCCTGCGATATTCCTTGTACCGCCTGCACCGGCTCCCATATTTTTAGCGGCATCTTCAATTGCGGCTAAAACATCCGGGTGCTGACCCATACCTAAATAATCGTTGCTACACCATATAGTTACATCTTTACCGCTTGAATAGTCTTTTGCTTTAGGAAATTCTCCCGCATATCTGGCAAGTTCAGTGAAAACTCTGTAGTTGCCTTCTTTTTTTAATTTCTCAATCGCAGCGGAAAAGTATTTTTCGTAATCAATCATTTTCACTTTATTTTTAAATGATATATATTTTGCAACAACCATAAGTATTTTTTAATAAAAATCCACTATTTTCTTTTTTTGTATCAAAAAATGTACGCACAATGTGCATTGTGAAAAATCAAAAGATTAAACTACCCCGAAGCAAGCTACGGGGCATATAGTTTAGTTGCAAGTAGCGAGTTGCAAGTGATGCCTGACTTAAGATGCAACTTACAACTTACAACTTGCAACTTAAATTATACGAAGCAAGCTTTGAGGAATTAAAACTGAAAGAGATTAAAAAGCATTTATAGTGTACATACACCTACTATCTTATGTTAGTCAGTGGCGGTATATCTTTTTTTGTTATGCGGTCGCCCCAGCCGTTAGAATATAACGGTTCTTTTGGACGTTCATTATATATTTTAAGCGTTGCATCTATTACCTCGCTTGCGTCCCAGTTGACGTGTGATGCTTTCTGATATTGACGAGTACACGGAATATCATGTTTATTTGCGGTTGCCGTCAATGTATCTCCGTGGCTTGGGTGTATGATTTTATCTTCACTAGGGCTTACTACCAGAAGATGGGGCAAAGGCGTATTGTTTGAGCGTGCGACACTTGCAATATGTTCCAGCCTTTTGTTAGTATCCAAAGGGTGATTAAGCACCATGTCTATCAAAAAGGCAGGGGCTACCGATTTTTCTAATATCAAACTACGCATAGAAGAAAAAGGGGCTATAAGGGTAAGTCCGGCAGGCGGCTTGCTGCGTGATGTCATTTCCTCAGCTAATATCGTAGCGGTAGATGTTCCAAGTGATTCCCCTGTTATTATGGTGTTTTCAGGCTTGATATCTTGTGCCTCCAGATAATCGGCAACCGCAACCGCATCACGCTTGAAGTTAGCTTCCGAAGGCTTGCCCGTGCTGTTACCGAAGCCGCGTGAGCTAACTGCAATAGTCTCTATGCCCTGTTCCTGTAATTTTTTTAGGTATTGAATACGAAATGCGGTATTTTCCTCCTGATGTTTCGGGTCAAGGCTGACATAAGACAAGTTGCCGGTGTTTCCATGTTGGAAAACAACGGTAGGTTTGTCTTTTTTGCCTTTTAGGTGCCATATTTCAAAATTGTCGCCGTCTTTTGTATCAAGTTTTTTTGTTTCACCTTCAAGACCGTACTTATCGGGAGATTCTAAAGGCTTGTGGTTCTTATCCGTGGGATTGAAAAGGTTGCTTTCAAGGTATCCGGTTAGCATTGCCCTGCCGAATAAAAACCCTCCGGTAGCCAGTAAAGCACCGGCTATTGCACCTGTGTAAAATGTTGTTTTGTCATCGTTCTTACTGTCTGTTGCTTTTAAAAAAAGAAGAGGGGTGTTGTCTTTTGCGGTTTTCATATTCGTTCTACTTTCAGTTATAATAACGAATATATTTTAATGAATTGATTTATTTTGCAAGTATAAAAGCATTTATTGGCGGTGTTTATATTTATTGGATACTACGGTCAAGCCATAATATGAAGGGTGTTAGTCTTAGCTGTTTATATCGCCTGATTGCAATATAGGGGCTGCATCAATTGCGTCAACATCCATCAATTCTACAATACGCTCAAGGGATTTGCATATTGTTTCCTGTTCGGTTTTTTCAAGGGTACTAAATGATTTTGCCAATGTAGCCTGTAAAGGGGAGGGGGCTTTCTTACAGAAGTTGCGTCCGTCTTTGGTGATAGATACCAGAACCTGCCTTCTGTCGTTCTCGCTACGCTCCCTTTGTACGAAATTTTTGGCTTCCAGCCTGTCGATTATACCGACAAGCGTACTTGGGCTTAAATATATATTCTTTGCAATTGATGCTATGGTTTGAGAACCCTTCTCTATTAGGTCGAGCATAACTATAAGCTGCGGTGCGGTTATCTCATACTGCGTGTTAAGCTGCCGTGAATGTATGTCTACCGAACGCATTATCTTGCGTAAACCCTGCAATATCCTGATATCGTATCTTTCTTCTTCACCTATATAGCTACTCATAATCATACCGAAATAAATTATAGAAGGCTCTGCAAAAGTCAAAAAACTACTCTCCCCTTGAGGGAGAGTTAAAAACACGCAAGTGTTTTTGTGAGGGGTAAAAACTTGCAAGTGTTTTTTATACCTGCATGTATCGCCCCCTCCCTAACCCTCCCCCGTACACGGGAGAGGGGATAAAAAGAATTCAAATTTAATATATTCACCCCTGATGCGTAAATCCTTTGAGTGAACCTAATTCATCTTTGTCACGTGTAAGAGCCGTAGGACTCTGAATATATAATGTTAAAAGTTCTGTCAACGCTATTAATGAATCAATATGTGTTCTCTCCCATGAATGGGAAGCGCCCAGTGCGAAACATACAAGAGCCGTCCTGATGTCATTGCCCGATTCAATAGCTGAAGCGGAGTCGGAGCGGTAATATTTAAATACGTCACGGGAATGTTCAATATTGTGCTTTTGGCATAATTCTATAAGCTTGTGGGTCAGGTGGTAATCAAAAACACCCGACATATCACGCATTGTAATTGTTACTCCGTATTCTGAAGAATTTTGTCCCGGAGCGACGGTTGAATTGTCAATCGTAACCATTGCAGCAACATCACCATGCAATATCCTAAGCTTAAAATCAATGAACAAAAAGGTATGATAGCAGGAGGTAATATTAGAGGCGTAGGAGCAGCTTGTGCTCAACACCAGATAAGCAGCGCACTCTGCTGGCAGCATAATAGTGTGGCTCTATATTTAAATGTTGGTAGACCGCCTCCGTTAGGATTTTTTGGAATCACATATAATGATGGAATCGGAACACACTCACCAATTATTTATTCATCAATTGATAGTAAAATAGACGATGGAATCCCAACTACCGGAAAATTTTTAAGTTACAGAGCTTGGATGTCGTCTAACGGTAACTGTTTAACAGGTTTGAATGGAAGCTACTTATTAACAAATGATTCACCGGCGTGCTTTGCAAAATATGTTTTACAAAAATAATGCTAGTAAAGACTTAGCGAGACGGGGTATTTACCCATTCCCATGTTAGCGTCTGATTAACTCGAATATATATTATGCCGACCTGCGGTGATATTGTAGCTGATTATCGGATAATGAAAATAGTGAGATTTAGGTAAAAATCATGGTAAATAAAATGACCGATAAAAATAAACACGAATATTCCGAAGGGGTAAGTACCACTTTGGAATGATACAGAGAAGGTGATAAATATAACTAAAGTAAGTTCGAAGTTACTATAAAAGGCTTGCATTATAATTCTAGATTTCTATAATAATGATATCTTCAAATTATGTGGAGGAGTTCACCATGAAGGTATTAATGATAATAGTCAATGTTCTTAGCTTTCATCAACAAGATATGATGATTGAAACAAGGGTAACTACTTTACAGGAATGTCAGTATATGCAGGCTAACGCAAGCTATCATTCTTCCGTTGAGTGTGTGCCTTTGGCGAATATTTCTTAAACGGAAGCCATACGGGCTTTAAAAATACCAATCTACGAATAGCAGGGCTTTTTGTTCTGTGTTGCCGGTCTTAAAACGCCTGTTGAAGCTGTATTTTACACCCGGTTGTATTATAAGTTTTTCGGTAACGGGTATTTTTAACCTGCTGCCAAGCGAATAGGTCATGTGATTATTCCAGCTATATTTCTCTTTATCGAGAATATATTTTATCTCAACAAAGCTATTTACCGTCTTATCATCTTTTTTGTACCAGTCGATACCCTGCTCTAAAGCACCTTCGATAATTATGTTATCTTGCTCTTCTTTGTCCTGCGAACCGGGGTGGCGTAGGCTAAACCATGTAAATCCCGGATAGTCATAATTGTTTTTTATTAATTTATTTAAATCCCATGATGAAAATCCGTTTAGAAAAACCTGTGTGCCTTCCAATGTACGGTCGGTGGAAAAACGCCTGTCCCATTCATATAGGATACCGGTTTCCAGCACTACATTATTTATCGGAAAATAACGCAGCTTTATTCCTGTAGCAGGTTTTAGTTTATTATTATAATCGTATTTTTCAGAATCGATAACATAGTTCAGATGTGTAAAGGCAGTAAGTGATAATCTATTGTTATATTTGGCGATATCAAGCTCTTTTTGAAAAGCCCCTTCTAAAATGAAGTTATATTTGTCCTCCGGCTGTTCCGAAGATGGAAAACGAATTACTCCCCAACCGCTAAGCGGACGGAATTTTAATAAGCCGGTGTTGTCTTCTTTTAATAAGTTATAATATAAAGGGCTTTGGATATAGTTTTTGGATTCCTCCGACATTGATAGGGCAGGGAATAGAAAAGATATTAATAATGAATATAAGAATAATTTTCTCATTGTACTCTTTGTATTCGTATTGATTTTGCGTCGTCCATTTTATGTTTGGCTTTGCATGAATAACACTCAAAGTCTTCCCAAAACCACAAACCGTGAACAGGCTCTTCACACTTGCCGCATATTATAATTAGCTGCTCGACAAGCCTGTTATCGATGAACTGAATTAATTCCCGCCTGTAACCGTTATTTCCGCTCTTTTTTAAAACTTCCTTGCCAAGCTCGGTTATTGTTATATTCCCCTGACTGTCAATATGAATAAACCCAAGAAGTGCAAGTTCCTCAATTCTTCTCAAACCGGAGGTGATATTAGGCAGGGTAATTATCTTCTTTTGTAAGTCATTCAATGTAATGGATGTCTCGCTGATTATCTGCAACAAAAGCATCTTACGGAAATGGCTGATGTTATGTACGCCTATTTTCTTCAGGATACCGGATACCTGTTTTACCAGCACAGGGTCTATCTTATCAGATGAAGATATATATGATTCCATCTTTTTGAAGTCCATATCTTTTATTTCAACGAAATAACCCTTAGGCTCTTCATCGGAAAAATCATTGCCGTGTATGTCCTTGCGGCGAATAGCTATTAATAAGGCTGCAAATATTAAAAATAAACATGTTGAGGCTGCTAACGCCAGTTTGGTTTTTTTATCCGTTTTTACAGGGGTTATGTCGCCCTTTAAAACGTCTTTCATATAGTCTTTTAGGAAGTCAACATTAGCAGGATTCATATTCCAGTCGGCAGTTTCACCGTGACCGAAAAGGTTGGCGTAATTATAAAAAACTATACCTTCTGAAATATTAGCGGCTAATTTTACAGATTCGGCAAACTCACGGTCTGTCATTTTCCAGTCTTTTGGTTGCTGGTATGACGCAAGACCTGTTAAAACCTCTTTATCACCTGCATGATAACGGGTAGAGTGATATACCTTTTCTATCCAATTTATATCCTGCCTTTCATTTTTAAAGTATGACATGGGGATAAGTATGTCTAAATATTTAGCAAGCTCGGAATAGTTCTGGCCGAATTTTTCGGTGGAACGATAATGCAAAGAAGAATCTGCTATAAGAGCAGCAGATAGTTTAAAACCATCTTTACCCGGTTCATTTACAGTTTCACGCACTGCCTTTACTAGCTGTGTTATGGCTTTTTCCCTGTGCTTTGTCCAGTCCATGTAATGCTCGGATAATATTTTATCTGTTTTGATAGTTTTGTCATTATAGCGTTCCTTAAAGCTTTTTAAGGCATTTGGAGAAAAATCATGTGCAATATCGGGGAAACGTATGTAATCCAGATTCAAACCGTCTAGTTCATATTTAGTCAATAAATGTCTTATCGTATCGGTCAGATAGAACTTAACCTCAGGATTAAAAGGTGAAAGCCAGTAAATAGACTCGGCACCGCTATTATCAACCATTGCCCACTCTTTATTTATCTGGGCTATCTTAGGGTTTAGTAACATAGGTAGCCATGCATGTACCTTAAATCCGGCTTTTTTCAGTTCTTTTAATATCTCGCCGAACCTGTCATCATCACCCTCTTTGCGGGCAAAATATTCATGTCCTTCCTGATCCGTTGCCATTAAAAATATATCTGTGGCATGTACGCTTTTTGCCTCTTGTATAAGTTTTTCGGTGTCAACGTCCGATACTGAAAAATCAACCCAGAAGCCTAATCTTTTAAACGGCTGTGTACGGTCTTTTTTTAGCCATTGGTCACCACTTAAAAACTTGCCCCCCTGTTCTTTGACATACTGAATAAATTTTTCAAGAACTCCCTTATGTTCATATATTATGGAAGGGTGCATCAGGAACATTAACGGACGACCGGTAGATTCTCTTTCAATGTAACGTTGCTTTAACCAATTTAAAGCATCGTCATCAGACATTTTTTCCTGTATAAAAATATCGTAGTCAGAGGCTGTTTTGCCGTCTTCATCTGAGGATGATACGGGTATTTCGGTAATGATTTTTTGCTGCCTCCATTGTTCATGTTCCGAGCTATCGTATTTATAGCCTAATTCCACCAGAGTTTCAGCAATGCTTTCGTTAAACTCTAAAAAAGGAGTGCGAAACCAGACTACGGGTTGTCCTGTTATTTCTTCCAATAGTTTTTTGGTAGCCTTTAGCTCAAGACGCATTGTCCCGGAATTCATTTCTTTTAAATTATCATGGCTGTATGAATGTGAACCTATCGTATTTCCTTTGTCGGAAAGTGATTTTACAACATCGCTGTTTTCTTCTGCAAATTTTCCAAGAATGAAATATGTAGCAGGTACATCTATATTCATTTGCTCAAGTTTATTACCGTCACCTGTTTTTTCAACGTCAAAGCTAAGTAGTACGACTCCGGCATTAGCTTTAAAGCCTACTGAAATTATTATTGTCAATAATGTTAAATATTTTAAGAATCTCATCTCTAACTCCACGTTACTTTTTTATTTCTCAATTCGTAATAAATCGCTACTAATATGACATATTTTATGAATATCGAATAAGGCTTGATAAGGATAGATGCTATAATCATCTTCGGATTTAATTGCCTTTCGATAAATAGCGAAAATATGTAAATTGCGATATTTATCGCTTCAAAAATCAGAAAGAAGGCTGCTGACAATGTTGTTATGTAAGCCGAATAAAAATGAAATAACATCGGTATTGAGCCTATTAACAACAAAGCCTCGAAAACCGCACCGCCGAATCCCCAAAAATACAGGTAAGGCAGCCAAATGCAACCTAGCATACCGAATTTTCTGTTAAAGAACATATCTTTATATAAACGCAGTGCCTGAAGCGTTCCCCTATACCAACGCTTGCGTTGTCCTTTTAATGCTTTAAATGTTTTCGGTGTGCTTGTCCATGATACCGCATTCGGCTCATAAACGGCAAGCTTACCGATTTTGGTTATTTCAAGGGTCATATCAAAGTCTTCGACTATGGTACGTTCTTTAAAGCCGCCAATCTCTATCATTGTCTTTCGTTCATACATACATATGGGACCGGGACAAACTAAAATAGAAGAGCCGCTGCCGTTTTGGGCAATTTTCATTATCGCCTGACTGAAGATATATTCTACCGCCTGCCAACAAACTATTAAGCTGTCAGGGTTCCTGACTATCAATTTTCCACATACCGCACCTACATCAGGTGAGTCAAAATGTTTTATAAGCTCTCTTATCGCATTCTTATGCAAGTGGGAATCCGAATCTGAAAACAGCAGATATTCACCTTTAGCAGTTTCTATAGCCTTATTAACGGCAGCCGCCTTGCCCTGATTGCGTTCCATGTGAATTGATTTAACTTCAGGGAAGTCTATCAGTAAAGGCGTGAAGTCCGATGAGCCGTCATCTACTACTATTACCTCATATTCGGGATAATTCTGGTCTAATGCACACTGTATGCTTTTTATAATAGTGTACTGTTCGTTAAAGGCAGGAATTATTATACTTACAAAAGGTGTTTTTTGTTTTTTCCAGCCCCTATACGGATTAAAGCGTATATTCCATAACAGAAAAAGGAAGAAGGGAAATAAATTCAGGAAAAGTACGATATTAAAGACTTTCCGTAAGTTTGTTTTAAAAGTAACGACTTGGTCTGTTTGTTCAAAACCGAACTTGTCTATAAGTAATAAGTCCAGCTTGAACATGCCTACATCAACAACGTAAACAGTTAACCATGAAATGAACAAAGCAACAATAATTACAAAAAAATTAGGTATTTTTAAGTGATATGAGTGATTGCTTTGTTTCATTTTATTAATTTTATTCAAACGTTATTGATTTTGATAAATTGAGAGGTTGAACGGCTTTAAATCAAGATATGATACCTTGTCTTTAGCACTTAAACGTACCGTTTTTTTTGCCGTAAAATTGATTTTACTTACTATACCCGTTATTTAATACATAAAATACATCTAACTTATTATAGTCGATGCTTTTAAATATATGAAATAATGTAAAAAGTAAATAATTTTTTAATAAATATAAGGATTTAGTTCGCAATTAACGAAACTGCCCCCTTTCATAATTATTGTATTTTATCAATGGATTGATGCGTTCACCCCAAGCTTCCTGAATTTGTTTTTTGATATCGGCTTGTAAAGTTTCATTAGAACCCAAATTCTCGTTTTTATCGTCCAGTCTTTCTAAAAAATCTGTTGTAGTATTAACGCAGGCGGACATAGCGTGCAGAGCGTCGGATTGTTCTTTGGGCCAGTTTTTCTTTGCTATATTAAGAGGGGTGTCGTTGCCCGCATATGATTCTTCAACGTTTAAACCGTTATACATTGAAGTTACAAGCAGGTCTATGGTATCGGTCGGGTCTGTAACAAGGTCTATTTTCTGTGAAGTTATGGCTATTGCCTGTAATGACCTTGATGCATCGAATAAATGTATGTGTTTATTCTTTTCTGCATTTTCTATAGCATTGGCAAGAACGTTATTATCATCTCTTCTTGCCAGTTGTGACGGTGTCAGCCCTTCATAATTGCGTAATTTCGTATTTGCCCCGAATTTTACAAAATGTTCTGCCAATCCCTGTAACTGCATTTGCATACCGATATCTTTTTTACCTTGTGCTATTTCATGCAGTAATGAGTTGCCGTTTTGTGAGTTAGTCAGGTTGGGGTCGGCTCCCGCTATCAGATATCTTAAAGCGTTTTTAGGGTCATGTACGACTTCCTGATAAAAAAGTGAATCCTTGGTTTTCTGATTTTCAAAGCGTTGATTTTCATCAAAGCCGTTATTGCCGTATTGTAAATGCGTTCGCCAACCCCTTTTGGAGGGAGCCTGCGGTACAAACGAACTATCGGATTTTGAAAGTAATATTAATAGTGCGGGAGATAATTTTTTCAGATTCATGTTTATTACTAATTTTGAGTGAATTATTTTTATAATCGGTTAACTTATCCTATAATATATTTCTACCGTCAATTAAAAATGCTTTTTGAGTATATTTTCAAGACGGATAGATAATGCATTTAATGTTGCCGGAGGAAATGCAAAATGGAATTCATGATACCCGATACCGATTCAATATGCGTTTCGTCTATGGATAAAAGCCATTACCGGTCTTTTTCTAAAAGGGTGATAAAAGAATATGCACATAAAATGGTAGGGGGCGGAAAATGGAATGAAAACGGTTCCAATGATAAATCCGCAAAGGTTTTTAACGAAATTCTGCCTGACGGATTAAAATCCGAGAATAACTATCTCTTTGTCATAAAGGATAAAGAATGCAGCATCATAGGAGACCTGTGGCTGCAAAAAAGGGGAAATAACCTGCACATTGTAAGCATATATATAAATGAGACAAAAAGAAATACGGGCGTAGGAACAAATGTTGCCGTATGGCTTGAAAAATGGGCCGGAGAAAACGGTTTTGATTCAATAACACTATATGTTTTTGATGCGAACAAAAGTGCAAAACGTTTTTATACAAAGCTAGGGTTCACAGAATATGACAACGGTATGCGGAAAAATATAAAGCAAAATTTTTAGTGTGCTTTTAAATATTTATTAAAAGTTATGTGAATATAAATACTTAAGTTAATAATTCCATTAATAAAGATTATTTTTTTAACCTTTATTACTTTTTTAATATTGCTATCAAAAAAACTCTAATATATACGTTGATATGCCGTTAACTTAAAGTTGGACATATGTGGCAATATTGCAACTAAGTTTGAGTGTAGTTTTTATTTTAACAATTAAAGTTCGGCAATTTTAATATTTTTCAAATGACAATTAAAATGGAGTAATTTATGCCTAAAAAAGATGTATCTTTAGTTTTAGGTCGTGCCTTGATAGACCCTGAATTTGCTAAAAGATTAGAAACCTCTCCCGGTGATGCCGTGAAGGATATGGGAGTTACCCTTACCGACAATGAAAAAAGATCAATAGCTTCCGTAACGGGTTCAAGGCTTAGAGCTGCGTCGGAAGTTATCTTGAATAACCCTGTTAAACCCGGTGGTGAAGCTGCTATCTTTGATCAGGAACAACAGCAACAACAAACAGGTGCAAGGCTTGCCGCATTAGAGGCACGTTTAGGCTTGGCTGCTACCTCTATGCCGTTTGATCAACAAGACCAACAGCAGGTGGTTAACAGGTTGGCAACGTTAGAAGGTCGTCTTGCCGTCGGTGGCGGTACTATAGTGAAACCCGGTGGTGAGGCTGCTTTATTTGACCAAGAACAACAGCAGCAACAAACAGGTGCAAGACTTGCCGCATTAGAGGCGCGTTTAGGTTTGAAACCTGCCGGAACTATTACTAATCCAGGTGGTGGGGCTGCATTGTTCGACCAAGAACAACAGCAACAACAAACAGGTGCAAGACTTGCCGCACTTGAGGCTCGTTTAGGTCTTCAACCTGCCGTTAATAT